>JAUVYC010000040.1 GCA_030603285.1 Spirochaetota bacterium | reverse complement strand
ACGGAATAAAGGGGATGATAGGCAAAGGAATGCGCTCAGATGAGGTTATTGCATCAATGAAAAAGTACTGTGCTGTATATTTTGGCGCAACTGGGGGAGCTGCAGCATTAATATCAAAAACCATTGTTGAAGCTGACATTATTGCGTTTGAGGATCTTGGCACAGAAGCTGTGAGAAGACTGAGAGTAAAGGATATGCCTCTTATAGTAATAAACGATTGTTATGGAAGTGACCTCTATATTGAAGGACAGAAGAGATGGTCATCAAAATGAAGGAGCTCCAAACTATTACCCTCCTGGGGTTAATACTGGCATAGGCAAATAAAGTATTTTACTTGTTAATTATTAAATATTAACATTATATGGGCCTTTTAAACATTGGTAATATAATACCCTGTAATCTTTATAAACGCTATTCCTGATAAAAATATGGTTGTGATTTATATATGGTTACCAGGGTATAAGTTGACAATAATAAAATCATTAGAAAGGATTTAAACTATGAGTTACGATGAAGAAAAGCTTTTAGCAAAAGCAAGAAAACCGATGGAAGATGCTCCAAAACTACATTCCTACTACAAAGGCAAAATAGCCGTTTCCTCCAAATGCAGGATACGGGATCTGCACGATTTTGATGTGTGGTATACGCCTGGAGTGGCAGCTCCCTGCAGGGAGATCGAAAAGAATCCTGAACTTGCATACGAATATACCAGTAAGTGGAATACCGTTGCCGTAATATCAGATGGCACAAGGGTTCTGGGGCTTGGTGATATCGGGCCCGTGGCCGCCATTCCTGTTATGGAGGGCAAGTCCCTGCTTTATAAGTACCTCGGAGGGGTTGATTCCTTTCCAATATGCCTGGATACAAAGGATCCGGATACATTTATTGAAACGGTGAAACTGCTGCAGCCTACCCTTGGAGGGATAAATCTCGAAGATATCGCTCAGCCGAAGTGCTTCTATATACTAGAAAGGCTGAGAAAAGAGTGTTCAATACCTGTCTGGCATGATGATCAGCAGGGAACTGCGGCTGTTACACTCGCTGGCTTGATCAATGCTGTGAAGGTGGCAGGTAAAAGGATGGAGGATGTAAGGATTGTTTTCATGGGCGCAGGAGCTGCAAATATACGGATTTCGGATGTTATTTTTAAAGCAGGGGCTACTCCCGGAAACTGCATAATGTATGATTCCAAAGGATCGCTTCATAAAAATAGGTCTGATTTAAGGGATAATACGGCCTGGGGCGAAAAATGGAAAATCTGTAGGATGACAAACGAGGATGGTATGGATGTTCCGATATGGGAGGCATTGAAGGGGGCGGATGTTCTGATTGCACTTTCAAAGCCGGGCCCTGGGGTTGTTAAAAAGGAATGGATCACCAAGATGGCGAAAAATGCTGTGGTTTTTGTCTGTGCAAACCCTGTTCCCGAAATATGGCCGTGGGAGGCAAAAGATGCGGGTGCACTGGTTGTTTCGACAGGCAGGAGCGATTTTCCGAACCAGGTAAATAACTCACTTGGATTTCCCGGTATTTTCAGGGGAACCCTTGATGTTAGAGCTAAAACTATAACAGACGAAATGTGTATAGAGGCAGCAAAGGAACTCGCAAAGACCGCTGAAGACAAGGGCCTGAGTGAGAATTATATAATCCCTACCATGGATGAGTGGGAGGTGTTTCCGCGTGAAGCTGCTGCAGTCGGGGTGAAGGCAATTGAGCAGGGGATAGCTGAAAAAGTCATGAGCCGGGCAGAGCTTTATAAAACTGCAGAAAGGATAATTAAAAAAGCACGAGATGAAACACGGGTTTTGATGAGAGAAGGTTTTATGGGAGATATTGATATAGAATTTTAATGGCTGGATCTTTTTAAGCCAGGTTTGAAACCTTTACTACAGCAGCCCCATGGGGCTGACAGGTAGCCCCCGGGGGCTGACAGGTAGCCCCATGGGGCTGACAGGTAGCCCCTACATTAAAATACGATTTTAACATGAGAATTTTCTAAGATTACAGGTTTTTGCATTCACGTACTTATTTTGTGCTCATTAGGGTTTTAATCAAATCTTCCAGATTCCTGGAATGGGATGACCGCAGGACGAACATTTCCCATTCTTGAGGTTGTATTCCAGAACCTGGAAATGAGTTCGGCGGATAATTATCTTTTCACACTTTGGGCAGAAAGTAGAATTGTATCGATGTCCAGGAACGTTTCCGATCGTGATGTAATCGATACCGACCTCTTTCGCAATTCCATATGCCTTTTCCAGAGTTTCTACAGGCGTAGGGGGAAGACCTTTTATCCTGTATGCAGGGAAAAAACGTGAAAAGTGAAGGGGTACATCTGAACCCAGATTTTTCTTAATCCATTCGCACATCTTCCTGATATTATCAGGATTGTCGTTAAAAGTAGGAATCATCAGGTTAACTATCTCAAGCCACTTGCCTTTTTGTTTGATTATCTTTAAAGTCTGTAAGACCGGTTTTAATTCAGCGGAGGAGTAGTTTCTGTAAAAATTTTCAGTAAACCCTTTTAAATCAATAGTAACTGCATCGGTAACTTTCAGGAGCTCGCGCAATGGCTCAGGGTTCAAAGCACCGTTGGAATGCCACAGGATATTAAGGCCTTTTGTTTTGGCAATTTCTGCAATATCATATACATATTCATAGAAAGATGTGGGTTCATTATAGGTGAATGAAATGGTTGGTATACCGTGTTTAATTGCTTCATTTATAGCCCCTTCGGGGCTCATGGTAAAATAATACCCCATTTCTTCTAAAGATCGCTGAGAAAGATGCCAGTTTTGACAGGCCTTGCACCGGAAATTACAGCCTGCAGTCCCAAGGCACAGGATAAGCGTACCTGGCAGCATATGATACTGAGGTTCCTTCTCAATGGGATCTATTTGAATTGCAGATGGTCTTGCATAAACAATGCTATACAGCTGCCCTTTGTGATTTTCCCTGTTTCGACATTCTCCCCGTTCGCCTTCAGGAATTATACATGTTCTGAAACAGAGTTTGCACTGTACACTCCTGTGGGATAACTTTGTATAGTACATTGCTTCTCTTAAAGGGGGGGAGGGGGAGGTTATCGCTTGATTATTGTATCTATTATCTTTACTTGAAGTTATCTCCTCTTCTGACTTTTTCACTGCAGGTGTCTTATTTTTCCCGGCTCCCACAAGTATAGATCCAAAACCGCAAAGTCCCAGCCCTAAACCCACACCTGACGTTGCAGATTTTTTCAGGAAACTCCTTCTTGTAATGAGCTTTTCAGAAAAAAGTTTTTGTAAATCATCTTTTCCCATAGGCAAAAATATGTAAAAACTCAATTCCTCTTTATTATAAAAAACCTTACCTCTTATGAAAAATAATGTCAAGCCTCAATTATGGTATTAGTACCTTACGAATAAAAATAAAGGCCATGTGCTTTTCAATAGACATATGAAAATAAATGTGTTAGTAATTATGTAAATATATCTTTCACCCAAACATGGGGATAGTTTATGTATAAATCATTTAAACCATTTAAAAAAGGATTAAGGATTATAGAAAAAAATACATCTTCTCTTATGTCTGATTTTCTACAATTTGAAAAAGAAAAAGATAAATCATACACACCACTACCGGTAATAAAACGGGGTAAAGGGCCGTATATTTATGATTATGATGATAACAGATTTGTTGACTTTTTTATGTCAGCTGGATCTCTTCTGCTTGGGCATGCTCATCCAGGAATTACCAAAATTATTAAAAGCTGGTTGGGGAGAGGATATGCCTCAGGATATGCAGCCGCTTCACATGAGCTGCTTTCAAAACGCCTCTTTCAATTACTGCTTGATAAACATCAGAAGAATTACAGGGATTATAAATGGTTTTATTATAATTCATCCTTTGAGGCTGTGCTTTCTCTTTTTTCACTTTTAGAGATATGCGGACATACCGGACATGGAATTTATCTATCAGGATCAGACGAGGATGGAAAATTCACCCCCTTTCATATAGATCTTGTTGAAAGAATTTCTCCTCTGTCTATTGATGAAAAACATATTTCGACTCTGGATTTTGTGATCATTAGATTTGGTAAGACCATGAATTACGGAAAAATAGAGAGTATCCTGAAAAGATTGCATGAAAAAGGTGTAATAATCGTTTCTGATGAAACTGAATTTAACACCTATATTTACATTTCTCATAATAAGGATTTACAAAAATTTATTAATGTACGGGTATTTGGAAATTGGGTTTCTTCCGGTATTTCATTCGGCTGTATTTTTGCAGATAACAGGGTATTTACCAGTATTCAGAAGCACAAAAACTCTGGAATTTTTCAAAAACTGTTACCAGTTATGGGCTTCCCTCCATACTATAAAATAAAAACTGCTATTGAGTTTTCAGGTATTATGGAGCGATATGGCGGGATAGAGGGATTAATAAAAAAAAATAAGGATTTTTTTTTGGCGCTGGGTAATAAATATTTCAATATTATAAACAATAATATTTATATAAAAGAAAACGAATTTCTGTTTTCAAATTTTAGGAAATTACACTCCCTCTTGCTTGAAAATAGTATATATTTTCCATTTTCCCCAAATTCTCCTATCTTCACTTCATTATCCCATTCAAATGAACTCCTGCAAAAAAGTGCAGGGAGGATTAATTTACTTTTTAACGTATTTTACCGATAGTTGAACTCGACAGGGTTTATTATGAAAACCTGGAGTCCTTTTATTGTTGATGGATTGAAAGATGGTTATTCATATATTGAATATTTGTAAAATGGGACTTGGTATCGTACTTATTTTTTTTGCTGTTATTCTATGGTCAATGTTTAGAAAATTTTCAACCGCTGCCCTCGCCTTAACTGCTGTCCTTATATACGTATCAGTGGTTCTTGATCTGCTCGAATTTTATTCTATCATTGATATAAACCATTTGCTCATATATAAAAATGTACCGGTTCTGAGATACATTCCTACCTTCCTTATCATGCTATTTTTTATTTTTACCCTTATCATATTCTTTAAAGAAGAGAAAAGAATTAAATAATCGATATTCCCCGTACAGATACCCTGATGTGGCTAAGCCACATTCAAGATTAAAAAGATTTTCTTGCCTGTTGGGCAAGAAAATCAGTATTAAGGTACTGATGTGGCTAAGCCACATTCAAGATTATCAGGATTAAGGTACCGAAATAATTATTTTCAATTGCTAATTACCCCAGTGTATGATATAAAGTAAATGGAAAAGGAGAACATTATGCGTCCTGATGACATATGTCCTGGTGACTTTCGACCTTATGACATTATTGTAAAAAAGAGAAATGGAAGCGGACATACACCCGAGGAAATACAGTATCTTATACATCATTATACGAAGGGCGATATTCCTGATTATCAGATTTCTGCCTGGCTTATGGCTTTATTTTTAAATGGCCTGAATGAGGATGAGACATTTTACCTTACAAAAGCAATGTTGGAATCCGGAAAAATTATAGATCTGAGTTCTATCGATAAGCCAAAAGTTGATAAACATTCAACAGGCGGGGTAGGTGATAAAATATCCTTAATGCTTGCTCCGGCAGTCGCAGCATGCGGTGTTGTTGTTCCAATGACAAGCGGGAGGGGACTTGGATTTACAGGAGGTACCCTGGATAAACTGGAATCCATACCGGGCTACAATGTGAATCTTACTGAAGAGGAGTTTATTTCAATCCTGCAAAAAGTAGGTTTTGCAATGACTGGGCAGACTGAGAGTATCGCTCCGGCAGATAAAAAGCTGTATGCATTAAGGGATGTAACAGGAACCATCGAAAATATTTCACTGATTACTTCGAGTATCCTGAGCAAAAAACTTGCTGAAGGTGCAGATTCGATTATCATGGATATCAAGTTTGGCAGCGGTGCATTCATGAAGACAAAAGAGAAAGCCTTGCAGCTTGCACATACTCTTTCAGCGATTACAAAAAAGATGGGGAAAAAAGCTGTTTGTGTTTTAACAAGTATGGATGAGCCTTTAGGGAGGGCTGTTGGGAACAGCCTGGAGGTCATAGAATCAATTGAATGCATGAGAGGATCAGAATATAAAGATCTGATAGCGGTAACATCTATTCTTGGGGGGTATATGCTTCTTACAGGGGGGATAGTAAGTACAATACAGGAGGGTGGTATAAAGATCCGTGAAAAGTTGAAAAACGGTGAAGCATTTGATAGATTTATTGAATCTATAAAGGCCCAGGGAGGGGATGATGAATTAATTATGGATACTAACAAGTTTGAATCTGCACGTTACTCTATAGAAATTCTATCGCAGAAATCCGGATTTGTTAATATAATGAATACAGAATATATCGGGACTGCAGCAGTATATCTGGGTGCCGGGAGGTTCTCAAAGGAGGATTCCATCGATTACTCTGCCGGAATTATCATACATAAAAAGATAGAAGATTTTGTAAAAACAAAAGAAAAATTAGTTACCCTGTACTATAACAACGCAAAATATCTGAACCAGGCAATTGACCTGGTAGAAAAGGCCTATACTATAGAGGACGACAACAATTCACAGTTTCAATTAATTCATGAGGTAATTCAGTAGGAGATAATTCCATGCCGGATTTTATAGAGGAAATGATAAAAAATGCACCAAAATGGGTATTCAGGAAAATAGCGGAGGATGAACTGGAAGATTTTTCCAGGAAAATCGAATACAACCGGCTTATCAGTAAGATTCTCCTTTTAAAGGGGATAAAAAATGAGGAAGATCTGAAACACTACCTGTATGACGACATAAATTCTCTTAATAATCCTTTTCTATTTACCCAGATGCCCTCTGCAGTAAACAGGGTGAAAAAAGCACTTCATGAAAAAGAAAAAATACTTATTTTTGGTGATAGAGATGCCGACGGTGTTTTATCCACTGCAATGCTTTATAACATGCTCAAAAGATTTGATGCGGATGTATTTTATAAGGTGCCTGAAGGAGAGTGTGGGTATGGAATAGAGCAGAAGGATATTGATTTTGCAGTGGATAGAATGGTCAAACTTATCATCACTGTTGATACAGGAGTATCGAGTATATCCGAAATCGACTATGCGAATTCTCTTGGAATAGATACGATAATTATTGATCACCACGTACAGCCAGGTAACATACCGAATGTATATTCCATTCTCAATCCAAAAATGGAGTTTGAAACGTACCCGTATAAACAACTGTCTGCCAGCGGGGTAGTGCTAAAGTTTATTCATGCATTTATTCTTTCTCACACAAAGCACTTCAACAGAGTGTTTGTTCCCATTGTCGCTGATGGAGATACCGTAAAAGGAGCAAAAGTTAAAAACGGCATCATTGAAGAATATTTTCATTTTGAGGAGAGTATTAATTACCCTATTGAAAATAACAGCATGATTGTAAGAGACATTAAAAAGAAACTACCCGGCTATATTACAAGCTGGCTGGGAGAGAAAAAAATTGATCAGTTAAGCTTTATGTGCTCAGAACCTTATGATTCGATCAAGGAGTTTGCACATCTCTTTAGTAAGCTTTATTTAAGGAAACAGAAAAAGTGCACTGAGTTTGTGCGATCTTTTATCGATCTGTCTGCAATATCAACAATTTCCGACATTATGCCCTTGATAGGAGAAAATCGAATAATTGTAAAGGAAGGTATAAGGCAGATAAAGAAAACAACAAACCTCGGTTTGAATGTATTACTTGGTTATTGTAATTTACCTGGGCGGGATCTCACTGCAAAAGATATTGCATGGAATGTTTCCCCGTTAATAAATTCGGCAGGACGGATGGGCGATGCCCTTATAGCAGTAGATCTATTTACGGTAGATGATGTCAAGAAAGCAAATGATTTGTCCAAAACCCTTATTGAACTGAATGAGAAAAGAAAAGAAAAGGGAAAGAAGAATCTCAGCATTATTAATCCAATAATTGAGGATAAATATTATAAAGATCCTGCTATTGTGCTTGCTACTGACCATGCTGAACATGGTGTTAGCGGGATTATTGCCACCAAGATTGCACGGAAGTATTCCAAACCGGCAATTATCATTGTAAATGATGAGAATATTGGAATAGGATCCGGAAGAGGAAGTGGGAATTTCGATCTTGTTTCTATTTTATCAAAGTGTGCGGATCTTCTTATAAAATATGGGGGGCACAAATCGGCAATTGGTTTTACCATTGAGATTAATAATATTGATATTTTCCGGAAAAGGGTTCATGAAATCGTACAGGATGAACTTGATGAATTTAAACATCAGGAAACCATTGAGATTGATGATATTATAGCCCCGGATGTTATTAATTTCCAGTTTCTCAGTGAGCTCAATATTTTTGAACCTACGGGCGCTGGGAATTCCGATCCCTATTTCTCCATAGTAAAAACTATGGTTATTAATCCGACCCCTATTGGAAAGGATAAGAATCATATTAGATTCTTAATACAAGCAAGCAGAGGAACAATTCCAGTCATTTGTTGGGGTCTTGCGGATAAGGGATTACGAATTCTGAAAGAATGCCTACCAGTCGATATTGTTGTTTCCATTGAAGACAATTATTTCAGAGGAGAAAGATCTATTCAGCTGGTTCTTCATGATATAAGGTTATCATGAAAAAATACACAGGGGACTGACATTGAAATTGAAATATTTAATCTGTGGAATATTGTGCCTTTTTGCATTTATTTTATTCCCTCTTCCGTTACATCCAAAAACTTTTATTCAAGATCCCTTACAGAAGGATGAGGTGAAAAGGACCTTTGAGCGGTTTTTAACAAAAGAAAGAGCGTTTATACAGAGAGGATTGAATAATGCTTCTTTCTATCTGCCAATCATAGAAAGGATATTTGCACAGAACAAGCTTCCCAGAGACCTTATTTATCTCCCTTTAATAGAGAGTGCCTTCTCAGTAAGAGCTTATTCAAAAGCTGGAGCTTCAGGATTGTGGCAGTTTATGCCTGGTACTGCAAGGTTTTATCATTTAAAGATTGATTTCTGGGTCGATGAGAGGCGTGATCCTTTTAAATCAACCGAGAAAGCGGCAAAACATTTAAGAGACCTCCACAATTATTATAAAAACTGGGAGCTTACCCTTGCCGCATATAATGCCGGCATGGGGACTGTGAATTTTGCTATAAAAAATGGAAATACATCAGATTACTGGAAACTCTGTGCTATGAAATTTTTAAAGCGTGAAACAAGGGAGTATGTTCCACGTTTTTTGGCGGCTGCTCATATCGCAAAAGACCCTGCAAAGTATGGATTCTCTGTGAATAATTCTGCACATTTTCCTGAGTTTGAAATACTCATTGCAGAAAAACCGGTTGATTTAACAATATTTGGAAAAAGGACAGAAATCAAATTAAAAGAGCTCAGATTTTTGAACCCTGAATTAAAACTGCTGCTTACCCCTTTTGGAAGCAAATACAGCCTGCGTATCCCGAAGAATAAATACACTGAAGCAGTTGTTGTTTACAACGAACTCCCGAAAGATGAATTAACAGGGCTTAGGTGGTATACAGTGAGTACCGGTGAAACCCTTGGTGAAATAGCACAAAAATATCGCACGAGAGTATCGCTATTAAAACAAATTAACAATATCAGGAACTACAAAAGAGTTTATGCCGGTAAGAAGATACTGATTCCTGTACATTCGAAGACTACTGAGATCGAAGATGTAGTTATCTATATCCCCAAAAAAGGCTTTTATACGCAGGAAATTCAATATTTAGTACAAAAAGGGGATACAGTCTGGGATATTGCACAGCGGTTCAGGACAGATATCGAAACAATCTTTGCTGTTAACGGCTTATCCTTTGAATCGATTATTATGCCCGGAGATGAAATTATACTCTGGATTGATATCGCATTGCAGAGATAAGATGGTTTTATAGAGTTTCCGGATGAGATATGCTATTTTTATTAAAAATTTGTGGTAACTATTCAGGTATTAACTCAGGAATATAACTATATTACCAAGAATATAACTATATTACCAAGAATATAACTATATTACCAGGAATATAACTATATTACCAGGAATATAACTATATTACCAAGAATATATCTATATTACCAGGAATATAACTATATTACCAGGAATATAACTATATTACCAGGAATATAACTATATTACCAGGATACAGAGGAATAAAGTTATTTTTTTAGAATTTTACAGTTTTTTTATTGCTTTTTTCTCTGAATATTGTTATCAAATCAGGATATGTAATCATAAAAGGAAACCACTATGAAACTCGCGAAACGAATTAATATTGCGCCGTCTCTTACAATGGCAATGAGCACAAAAGCAAAGGAGATGAGAGCACAGGGAATTGATGTGATAAGTTTTGCAGCCGGTGAACCTGATTTTTTTACCCCCCAACATATTAAAGATGCAGGTATAAAGGCAATAAATGAGAATAAAACGTATTATACGCCAGTAAGCGGAATAATCGAACTTAGGGATAAAGTATCCCAGAAATTAAAAAAGGAAAATGGACTTTCTTATAATACAGATGAAATTACCATAAATTCCGGTGCAAAACATTCTGTATTTAATGTGCTGGCTGTGCTTGTGGAAGAAGGTGATGAAGTGATACTTATATCCCCTTACTGGGTGAGTTATTCAGAAATGGTCCGTATTTTAGGCGGGAAAATTACCGTTCTGCCAACAACTGAAGAAACAGGGTTTAAAATTTCACCAGCAGACCTGAATAAGGTTATCAGCCGACGAACAAATGTACTTCTTCTTAATTCACCCAACAACCCGACCGGGGCTGTCTACAGCAGGGAAGAACTTTTTGCTCTTGCAGAATATCTTGAGGATAAAAACGTAATAATTATATCAGATGAAATCTATGAAAAGATTGTGTATGACGGTAATACTCATATTAGCATTGCCTCATACTCAGAAAAAGTTAAGGAAAAAACGGTTGTTGTAAATGGCGTTTCTAAAGCCTTTTCAATGACCGGATGGAGGATTGGATATGCCGCAGGGCCAAAAGATATAATCGGAGCTGTTAATAAACTCCAGGGGCATACATCAGGGAATCCTTCATCAATTTCCCAGTGGGCAACTTTAGCTGCGCTGGAAAAGGATAACAGTTTCTTGAATGACTGGGTAGCTGAGTTTAAAAAACGGAAGGATTACATTGTTCGTGAACTGAATGGTATGGATGATATTTCCTGCAGGGACCCAGAAGGAGCTTTTTATGTTTTTCCCAATGTGAGCAGATTATTTGGAAAAACATTACATGAGTGTCCAATAAATAATTCAGTGGATTTAGCTAATTACCTCCTTGAATATGGCAAAATTGCTGTTGTTCCTGGCAGGGCGTTCGGAACTGAAAATTATATTAGATTTTCCTTTGCCACATCTATGGAGAATATAACCCGTGGAATAAAGAGATTTAAAGATAGTGTAACTGTTTAAAGGATTTAATGTTGTAGGAGATTTTTATTTATTGTCTCCAGAAGAAGTAAAAAGAGTTAAAGATTTAGGGTTAGATATTGTTAATGAATCTTTATATTAATAAATATAAATTCTTTATTCTCGCTTAGTACCTTAATCCTGATTTTCTTGCACAATAGGCACAAACTTTAGTTTGCAAGAAAATATCTTTTTAATCCTGAATGTGGCTTGTCCACATCAGGTACTACCTCAATTAAATCCGATTATAACTTCTCCTATCAATTAATCCGCTTTGTCACATTATTCTTCAACGTGTGAGAATAATCCCTAGAACACTACCGTGTAGTTGACCCCAAGATTTATCTTGACCATGTTTATTCCATAGATGATACCCCATGCAAAACCCTCTATAATTGCATAAGCGATAGAACCGATAAGATCCGCTGGGTCACTCACCTCTGACGACTCAACGGGAGTATCCGAGGGGAAGAGATCAAAACCGAGATTGAACCCAAGCTTCCCGGGGCCGAGCGGAATAGGTTTGAACAAAGCACCACACGTCAGAGCAAGTTCTATGCCTGTCTCAGACGTGGCGAAGTAGTACTCACCAGTTGGGTCGTGCGCATTTGTGAGCTTGGCAGCAAACCCGAGACCGCCGTATATGGGGCCGAGCTTTGCGATACCAAAACCGAGTAGGTATGAATCATTGTATGTAAGGTTGTGTGTATACTTGAGCTCTGCACCGGCACCGAAGACCCCCATATCGTATATGGCCCTCACGCTCGGCGTGATGAAAATACCAGATATTATCGATAAAGAACCGTCGATCTTAAAGTCGAGATTTAGATTGCCGTCGGCAAACAGGGGAACGGTACTGAACAAAAAGATCGAGGTGAAAGTTATAATCAGTACTCTTTTCACAGCAGCCTCCTTTCTCAAGTTTAAGCAGTTGAATATAATATAGTTTAAAAAGTAAAAAATTAATAATTACTTTTTGTGTGTATCCGTTCTTATGATTTTTTTGTAGCGGAATGTGGTTTGCCTACTATTGAGAGTGTGCTTCAATCACCTATCTGAAGCTAGTTTTTTATCGCTTTACACGGGCTGTGCCCCCTTTCATTACCCTCTCAACTTCAGCACGCGTTGCCATTGTTGTGTCACCAGGTGAGGTCATTGCGAGCGCACCGTGTGCAGCGCCATAGTTCACCGATTCCTGCGCTGTTTTTCCCTCGAGGAATGCATATATCAACCCGAAGCAAAGCTGTCACCACCGCCAACCCGATCGTAGATCTCGAGGTTCTCGCGTAGAGGCGCTTCATAGAACTTCCCATGAGCATAGAGAACGGCACCCCAGTCGTTAAGGGTTGCTGTTTTTGCATTTCTAAGGGTTGTCGCTACAACTTTAAAATTGGGAAATATACTCACTACCTTTTTTATCAATCTGGCCCAGGTCTGTTTAGACTTCTTTTCAGATAAAGTTTCAACCGGATTTTCTTCCTGTTCTTTCTTTGGTTCTTCTTCTGATCCGGCTCCCCAGCCGAACTTATCGAGACTGCCATCTTTTCTGGCACCTGCTGCTTGCAGCAGTCCTTACCTCTACTTCTGCTGGAATAGAAGCCATAATAATGAGCAAGACGACCTCTGGTCGTTTCGAAAGATTGCCAGGATGTTTATGTTTAGGTGGAATGTGCGTTGTGAGCTCGACGATTTAATCGGTTGCAGTGAAAAGCCTGGATATTTTCGCAGAAGTAATCATTATATTTTGTCTTGTACAATATTTTTGCTTTTTCAGGTATATAGAATGTTTTAGCTTAGTCAAGGAAAAAATGCAATAAAATTAGATTTTTTTTAAAAAAGCTCACTTCATTACTAATTTTTCTGTTTTTTCTCTCTTGACTTTTTCATC
>JAUVYC010000186.1 GCA_030603285.1 Spirochaetota bacterium | reverse complement strand
GCTAATGCAAGAGAACACAATGCTGAATATATCATCCAGAAAAAAATGAAAACAGTTTTGAACCCTTTAATGAATTTCATAGTGTCTGTCCTTTATATTCTCTAACGTTGAAAAGCCGCATTCAAGATTACCAGTATTAAGGTACTATTTACCAAAGAAGCTGCTGATATCATTCATTGTAATAAATATAAGTACAACAATTAAAAATAAAATCCCAAATGTCTGTATTCTATGTACTACATTAAGGTTGGGTTTCTTCCTTGCTGCTATCTCATACAGGGAAATCACAATCTGGCTTCCATCCAGAGCCGGAAAAGGAATCAGATTCATGATAAAAAGTGCGATACTGATATAACTCATCACCTGAAAAAAATAAATAAATCCCTCTTTAGCAATAAGACCCGAAAGGTAAATCAGCTTTACCGGCCCGGCTACCGCTTTTCTTGCCTGTATTTTTCCGCTGAAAACCAGCACAATCCCCCGAATAGTATCCTTGACCACCTGCACAGACTTTAAAAACCCTTTACCGAATGCAGTGTAGAACGGGTATTTTTCTGACTTGTAGGTAATCTGCTGAAAAATTAGACCGGCAGAATCATACCCTTCATCAAGCTGTGGAACGAGGGTCAATTCTGCAGTTTGGCCGCTCCTTTCAATAGTGATAAAAACTTGTTTATTGCTCTTTCCCTTTATAGCCCGATAAAAATCTACATAATGTTGAATTTCTTTTCCATCTACAGAAAGAATTCGATCCCCTGTATTTACTCCTGCACGGTCAGCAGGTCCACCGGGACTGACATTTCCTATAACGGGTTCAACCCAGGGCTGAATTCCGATTAAACCTCTTCCTGTCTCTGAATCAAGATCAGGCACAACAATCGTCTCATATATTTTACCTTTCCGGAGTATCTTCAGTCTGACAGGTTTAAGGGCATTCCATACAATGTTTTCTGTAATATCATCCCAGTGATGTATCTTTTTCCCATTTATTTCAACAATAACATCTCCATCCTTTATCCCGGCAAGCTGTGCCGGAGTTTTTTCAGAGCTGACGGATATTTCATCCAACCTCGCAAGAATGATTTTGTTTGTATATGTCTTTATTTCATACCCTATGATAACAATCAATGAAAAAAGAATTACAGCAAAGATATAATTAAAAACAGGCCCTCCCAGTGCTACAACTATTCTCTTATAAGGAGAACTTGAGTAAAATTCATCCGGCTTTTCCTGGATATCGTCTCGTGGGGAATCGCCTGCAAATTTACAGTATCCGCCAAAAGGTATCCATCCTATCTGTATCTTTGTTTCCTTCCATTTAAACGACAAAAGTCCCCTCCCCCAGCCGATTGAAAAAACCTCCACCCGGATACCGGTAAACCTTGCAATAAGAAAGTGGCCTAATTCATGGACAAAGATTAATATGCCGATAGAAATGATACCAAGCAGAATTGTCATACCCATTGGGGTTTCCTAATGTGGCTAAGCCACATTCTCGATTATAAAGATTAAGGTACTAAACACTAAAAAATATTCTTAACAGAATATAATAAACAGGTGCACTCATTAATATGCTATCAAAAATATCAAGCACTCCACCCAGTCCGGGAAGAAAGTTTGAAGAATCTTTCATACCCGCCTTTCTCTTAGCCATTGATTCGAATAAATCACCAAGAGGGGCCCATACAGCTATAACCAAACAAATCAGAGCTGTTTGTATTCCATTAAAAGGGAACCGCTCCCCGAATACAAACCTGAGAGCTAACCCCACAGCGATCGTTAATATGAACGCACCTGAATACCCCTCAAGACTCTTATTAGGACTCCATTTGATAATACCTTTTATCCGTCCGAAAAACGATCCTATAAAATAAGCGGCCGCATCATTAAACCAGCCAAGCAGGAATAGAAAATAAAGCACAAAAATCCTGTAGTTTTCCTGCTTTATTATAAAAATAATAAGAGGAAAGATACCGGTGTAGATATAACTTACCAATAATATAAGAAAACTGCTTATCCCCTTTCCGGTTACTTTTTTGATAACCGCATGCAAAAATATCGAAAAAACAGTGAACCCTGCCGTATATAAGATAAACAGAGGATTTACTTTAAAAAAGGTATTTATATAATAAATAATAATGATTACTGCACCTGGAAGATAAAACCATACTGCTGACCTGTTATCTGCACTTTGAAATTTATATATCCTTTTCAATAGAATATACATCTCTTTTGACGTGAAAAAGGAAAGAAGGAGTACAAATAAAAAAAGAAGCAGCGAGTTTAAGAAATCTGCATAGATAATATATATGATAATCGGGATGAATATTGCAGATAGGATTACCCTTCGGAGCATTTGAAGATTCTTCTTTATCAGTCTGTATTAAAAAATGGAACACTCCTAAACATTTCCGAACCGCCTTTCTCTTTTCATATAATCCTCGATTGCATTTTGAAAAAGCTGGCCGCTGAAATCCGGCCACAGAACCTCTGTTATCCACAGCTCGGAGTATGCAATCTGCCAGAGAAGAAAATTGCTCACCCTCATTTCTCCGCCTGTTCGTATAAGCAGATCAGGGTCCGGCATTCCGGCTGTATAAAGAAACCGGTCTATATCAGTCTCGGTAATATCGGAAGGAACAATCTCACCTTTTTGTACAAGCTCACTTAAACTTTTGAATGCTTTGACTATTTCGTTCCGGCCGCTGTAATTGAAAGCTATATTCAGATACATTTTTCTCTCTTCAGCATTATTCTTCTTTATGTTATCAAGTATCTTGATAAGAAAGCCAGGAAGTCCATTTCTGTCGCCCAGATGCACAAAGTACACACCTTTTTTTACAAGTTTCTTAAACTCTTTCCGAAAAAAAACCTCAGAGAGTTTCATAATACCGCTTACTTCATTCTTGGGTCTTTTCCAATTTTCTTTTGAAAATGCATAAATTGATAAATACTTTATTCCCAACTCAAGACATTTTTCGACAACATCCCGAACACGTCCTGCTCCGGCCCTATGCCCTTCAATTCTCGGAAGTCCCCTCTTCTTCGCCCATCTACCATTTCCGTCCATGATAATGGCAACATGCTGGGGGACATTTTTTACAATCTCATCACCGATTTTCTGTCTCATTCATACTTCCATTATTTCTGCTTCTTTACCCTCTAATAATGTATTAATTTTCTTTATATACTCATCAGTTATTCTCTGGATCTCTTCCATCATCTTTTTTGTGTCATCCTTACTTATATGCTCATTTTTTTCCGCTGTTTTTACCTCTTCATTCCCATCTCTTCGAATATTCCTGATAGCGATTCTTACATCTTCTGTTTTTCCTTTGGCGACTTTGACCAGTTCCTTCCGCCTATCCTCTGTTAAAGGGGGTATTGAAATCCGGATCACTTTCCCATCATTATTGGGATGCAACATGAGATCGGATTTGTGGAATGCTTTCTCTATAGCGGAGAGAGCCCCTTTATCCCATGGCTGAATAACGATCAGACGCGGTTCCGGTGCTGATATACCGGCAAGCTGCTTTAGAGGAAGCCTGTTTCCATAATAATCCACTATTAATCCTTCAACCAGTGAGGCATTGGCCCTTCCTGATCGTATTTTTTTAAATTCCTCCTGAAGGCTCTCGATACTCTTATCCATCCTCTGTCTCACTTTCTTCTTAATTTCATCATGCATGGCTCACTCCTTAATTGTTGTTCCAATGGTATCACCTGTAACAATCTTTTTGATATTGCCACTTTGATGCATATTAAAGATTATAACTGGGATTCTATTGTCTCTACACATAGAAACTGCCGTCATATCCATTACCTTTAATTTCTTTTTCAAAACTTCATCATAGCTGATTGTTCTATAAAATTTCGCATCATTAAAAACTGCCGGATCCTTATCAAATACTCCGTCTACCTTTGTGGCCTTTAAAAATACATCAGCTTCTATCTCACAGGCCCTGAGGGCTGCGGCAGTATCTGTTGTAAAAAACGGATTTCCTGTACCGCCCACAAAGATGATAATTGTTTTTTCTTTAAAATAATGAGATGTATTTTTCAGAATAATGCTTTCTGTTATAGTCTCTACTTTTAAAGCTGATAGAAGAACTGCAGGAACCCCTTTTGACAAGAAAACATTTTCAAACAGCAAACCGTTTATTACTGTTGCAAGCATTCCCATATAATCAGATCGATTTCTATTAAATCCGAAACCAGATAATTTCTCTCCCCTGATGATATTTCCTCCGCCGATCACAAGGCCGATTTCAATACCCATTTTTTGAACTTCTACTATTTCAGCGCTTAATTTCTCCACAGTCTCAAGGTCGAATAACAAACTTTCTCCGGCAATCGCCTCTCCACTGATCTTGAGAATGATTCGATTATACTGCAGTTTGTTATTCTTCTCCAAGTTTGAACCTCACAAACCTCTTTATTTCTATTTTCCCATCGACTTTCTTTTCAGTCTCTTTCAAATATTGACCAACAGTAATATCATTGTTTTTTACAAATTTTTGCTCCAGAAGGCTTGTTTCTGCGAAAAACTTTACCATTTTACCTGTAATAATCTTTTCAATGATTTTTTCCGGTTTCCCACTCTCTTTTGCCTGTTTTATGAAAATTTCCCTCTGTTCATCAACCACCTCTTTAGGGAAATCATCTCTTAAAACTCCAAAAGGCCCCATAGATGCTATCTGGAGTGCTGTATTCTTTGCGAACTGCTGAAAATGCTCATTGTCTATACTGTCGCCATTATCAAGCAGAAACTCTACAATAACCCCGACTTTCCCGCCTAGATGAATATATGAATGAAATACGCTCCTGTTCATATCGATTTTGTTAAATTGAGCGACTTTGCGAACAGTAATATTTTCACCGAATGTCGCTATTGCTTCTTTCACCATATTATTTACGTCTTCAGGCAAATTTTTGGCATCTTCAGCACCCTTATCCAGAATTATCTGTGCGATGTTCCTGACAAAATCTTGATACTGATCTGTTCTTGAGACAAAATCTGTTTCGCAGTTTACCTCAACCATGCTGGCTGTGTCCCTGCCTCCACTGTAAACAATAGTGATAATTCCTTCCCTGGCCTCTCTTCCGCTCCTTTTTTTTGAGTCCGCTAATCCCTTTTCTCTCAAAAACTTAATTGCCTTTTCAAGGTCGCCATTGGTATCTGTAAGTGCTTTTTTGCAATCCATAATTCCAGTGCCTGTCTTTTCACGTAAAACTCTTACATCCTGCGCACTAATTGACACTTTTCACCTCCCAATTTTAAGTATGCTATAAAAATATTATTATAACAATAATTTCTAAATAACTTTAACCATTCAGATATTAACCA
This sequence comes from Spirochaetota bacterium, assembly GCA_030603285.1. Lineage (GTDB taxonomy): Bacteria > Spirochaetota > B62-G9 > B62-G9 > DRHN01 > JAUVYC01. The sequence continues at coordinate 266 of JAUVYC010000186.1, read as the reverse complement.
CAAAGTTATACCTGTTTTCCTTCCCTTGAAGGGAGGGGCTGTTATTATACCTTTCATTCACACCCTGTCCCCCTTTATGGTGGGTTACCCCCTTTTAAGGGGAAGGGCTAAAAAGAAATATAAAGGCATAAGCAGATTATTCCTCTGGCTCTTTAACCTGATTCTCTTCCTCTGGCTCTTTAACCTGATTCTCTTCCTCTGGCTCTTTAACCTGATTCTCTTCCTCTGGCTCTTTAACCTGATTCTCTTCCTCTGGCTTTTTAACC
>JAUVYC010000001.1 GCA_030603285.1 Spirochaetota bacterium | reverse complement strand
TGATAACTGGAAGGGCCGGGAGGGATTTGTGCCAACGATTCTGAAGGAAGTAGCACCAAGCTCAGAGAACGCTTTTGTGCTTGTCTGCGGCCCGCCAATAATGTTGAAGTTTACCATGCTGCCTCTTTTGGACCTGGGGTTCAGCGATGAAAGAATTATAACCTCTCTTGAGAGGCGGATGAGCTGCGGGGTTGGCAAGTGCGGTCGATGTAATATTGGCAGCAAATATATTTGTAAGGATGGTCCGGTATTTAGCTATAAACAGATTCAAGAGCTGCCGGAAGGAATTTTTTAAATAAAGGGAAGGGGGGTTCGTAAAGGAATGGATTTAACAAGAAGAGATTTTTTAAAGCTTTCAGGAGTTACAGCTTTAATAGCTACGGGCTTGTTTAATCTGAAGCCGCTTACAGCCAGGGCACAAGATCTACAACTGCGAATACGATATGCAAAACAAACAACTACTATATGCCCTTATTGTGCTGTCGGATGCGGACAGATTGTTTCTGTGAGTAACGGCAAGGTTATCAATATTGAAGGGGACCCTGATCATCCCATTAACCAGGGCTCTCTGTGCAGCAAAGGATCAGCTTTATATCAGGTAGCTAATAATGAACGTCGTCTTGACAAGGTTAAATACCGTGCGCCAGGGGGCAGCGACTGGGAGGAAAAGTCCTGGAATTGGGCAATTGAACGTATTTCCAGCAGGATCAAAGAAACACGTGATGCAGAACTGTCTGATGGCAGAAAGACCAATCGTATTGACAATATAGCTGCGATCGGAGGCGCTGCTCTTGATAATGAGGAATGTTACCTGTACAGCAAGTTTGCACGTGCCCTGGGTGTAGTTTACTTAGAGCACCAGGCCCGCATATGACACTCCGCCACTGTGGCCAGTTTGGCCGAGACATTTGGGCGGGGTGCAATGACAAATCACTGGATCGATATTCGCAACGCGGACAGAATAATGATTATTGGCAGTAATGCCGCAGAAAACCATCCCATATCTTTCAAATGGGTAACAAAAGCAATTGAACAAGGGGCAAAACTTATAAGTGTTGACCCGCGGTTTACACGGACTTCTTCAAAGGCCCATATTTATGCGCCACTGCGTTCAGGGACAGACATTGCGTTTATTAACGGTATGATAAAGTATGTCCTGGACGATATGGAGAAAAACCCACAGAGCTATAATATGGAGTATGTGCGCGAGTACACCAACGCCTCGTTTCTTATCGATCCCGCTTTTAAGCTGCCGGCTGATATGAATGGTGTATTCAGCGGGTACAACCCTAAAAAACGCTCGTACAGTAAAGGAACCTGGAGTTACCAGCTTGATAGCGACGGGATTCACAAAAAGGACAAGACACTCAGTCATCCGGACTGTGTATTCCAGCTTCTTAAAAAGCATGTTTCACGTTACGATGCGCAAACAGTCTGTAACATCACCGGTACACCTGCTGATGTGTATAATGAGGTATGCAGGACCTTTGCGGAATCCGGAAAGAGAGGCAAGGCCGGGACGATCATGTATGCGATGGGTACTACACAGCACACCTATGGAACGCAAAACATCCGCGGGTATGCTATCCTTCAGCTGCTGCTGGCTAATATGGGGGTGGCTGGCGGAGGAATTAATGCTTTGCGTGGTGAGTCTAATGTTCAGGGTTCGACAGACCATGCCATACTATTTCATTATCTGCCGGGGTATCTTAAGTGCCCTGAGGAAGATGATGTATCTGTTGATACATATTCTAGAATTAAATATGAGGGCAAAAATAAAGACCCGAGGAGCGCTGACTGGTGGGGAAATGCAAGAAAATACATCGTTAGTCTTCTGAAATCATGGTACGGCGATAAAGCAACGCCGGAAAATGATTTTGCCTTTGGATATCTGCCCAAACGAGAGGTGGGTAAGGACTACTCCCATATCTCCCTGTTTGAGACTATGTATGATGGTGATATAAAAGGTATGATCTGTTTGGGTCAGAATCCCGCAGTAGGCGGGCCTAATGCTCAGAAAGAACGTAAGGCGCTGGAGAAATTAGACTGGCTTGTATGTGCAGATCTCTGGGAAACTGATACTGCTAACTTCTGGCGTCGTCCCAAAGGAGATGACCTCGACGACACGGTTGACCCTGCTTCTATAAAAACCGAGGTCTTCCTTTTACCTGCGGCCGCGTCCATGGAGAAGGAGGGGAGTATAACCAACTCAGGACGCTGGAGTCAGTGGCGTTACACTGCGGTTCATCCTCCAGGCAGAGCTAAATCTGACCTGTGGATACTGGACAGGCTCTTTAAAGCTGTAAGTGCACGATATAAGAATCAGGGTGGTCCGATTGCCGGAGCTATTCTTGATATGGCATGGGATTATGGTACAGGCGACGAACCGGATGTGCATGCAGTTGCTAAGGAGATAAATGGGTATGATCTTAATACCGGGAAACTCTTACCGAGCTTCGGAATACTGAAAGCGGATGGGACAACCTCTTCCGGCAACTGGCTGTATTGCGCTTCTTATACAGAGGCTGGCAATATGGCGACGCGCCGTAATGGATTAGACCCGACCAATATTGGGTTATACCCTGAATGGGCATGGTGCTGGCCTGTTAACCGGCGGATAATATACAACCGGGCGTCTGTTGACATGAAAGGCCGGCCCTGGGACAAGAAACATCCTGTAATTGTATTCAAGGGTGGGGCATCGGATGGAAAGTATATATCGAGGAAGTGGATTGGTGATGTCCCGGACGGCGGATGGTACCCGCTAATGAATCCGGATGGAACTTTGCGGGATGATGCAAAGTATCCCTTTATTATGAAGCCCGAGGGTCACGCGAGGATCTTTGGGATGGGGAGGGTAGATGGTCCATTGCCGGAACATTACGAACCGCTTGAAAGTCCTCTGACTAAAAATCCGATGGGACATGCAACAAGGATCAACCCGGCGATAAAACTATGGCATGAGGTAAGGCCCGAGAATAATAAAATCGGGACGCCTGATGAATTTCCGATTGTAGGCACCACATATCGTGTAACAGAACACTGGCAGGCAGGCGCAATGACGCGTAATCTCCCATGGTTGGTGGAGCTTATGCCGGATGTATTTGTGGAGATGAGCGTTGAACTTGCTGCTGAGAAGGGGATCAAAAACGGTAACAAAATAATAGTGACAACAGCTCGCGGTACTTTGGAAGGTATTGCATGCGTTACTCCACGGTTTAAGCCATTCAAACTGAACGGAAAATCAGTACACCAGATTGGCATTCCATGGCACTGGGGTTATACAGGTCTGGCCAGAGGTTCCAGCGCAAACTGTTTGACACCTCATGTCGGAGATGCCAATACCATGATTCCGGAGTATAAGGCTTTCCTGTGCAATGTTAATAAGAAGGAGGTGGTCTAAATGACAGCAGAGTTATCAATGTTGATTGATGTATCAAGGTGTATGGGGTGCAGAGGATGCCAGGTAGCCTGTAAGCAGTGGAATCAACACAAGGCAGAAAAGACTCGATTTACAGGCACTTACCAGAATCCACCACAGCTTTCTCCGGAGACGTGGACGCTCATTCAGTTTATTGAACCTGTTGATTATGATGACAATCCAAGGTGGTTATTCCGTAAACAGCAGTGTCTCCACTGTACCGATGCTGTCTGTGCGCAGGTCTGTCCTACCGGGGCAATTAATAAATTAGAGAATGGAATAGTCTATATCAACCAGGGTATTTGTGCAGGGTGTAAGGCTTGTGTTGAAACATGTCCATTCCATATTCCGAAGTTTGATCATCACAGCGGGACTGTCAGAAAATGCTGGTTGTGCCTGGATAGAGTGAAAAATGGACTGAAGCCGGCCTGCGCTACGGTCTGTCCTACAGGGGCTATCCGGTTTGGCTCAAGAGCAGAAATGCTGAGGATTGCAAGGGAAAGACAGCAGATTCTTACAAATCAGGGTTTTGCTCCACGTATTTACGGTGAGAAAGAGCTTGGGGGTCAGCATGCGATGTACCTTTTGCCAGAAAATGCTTCGATATATGGACTGCCTGAGAATCCAAGAAAACCAACAGAAAAGATTATCTGGAGGTGGCTGATGGGCGTGATACCAGGTTTGGCCATTCTTGCCGGCATAGGTAGTTATTTGTTAAAAGAAAGGTCAAAATCCGAAGCTAAGACAGGAGGTGAATAAATATGGAACATTATGTTTGGGGCGCACCCGTAGCTATAGATTTATTTACAGCAGGTTTAGGCGCTGCGATCTTTATGGTTGCTGTAGTCGCTAACCTGGCAGGAGGCAGAAAATACCGGAGAATAAGTACAGCCGGTGCCCTTATTGCACCATGGCCTGTGATTTTAGGTGTGGTTCTTTTAATTATTGACCTGGGTCGGCCGGGGCGTTTCTGGGAGATGATTTTAAAGCGGGCGCAGGAACTGAATCATCTTGAATCTCCGTTTATTATGTTTAAAATTGGATCAACCATGTCAATAGGAATATGGCTGGTGGTTGTGTTTATTATTCTATCGTTTGTATATCTGATAGTTGCTCTTCTCGCCTATCCATTCAAATGGGCTGAAATATTTCAGAAAGTCGTAGGAGTTGTTGGAGTTCCTTTCGCATTGCTGGTTACAACTTATACCGGAGTGTTGATAGCTGCATCCAATAATGTTGTCTGGAACAATTGGCTGCTTCCTGTTGTTTTTGTTTCTTCAGCTATCGTAGCCGGGATAGCAGCGATAGTGTTTATACTGGCAGGTTTACAGATTTGCAACCCAGAGAGTGAGATTGGCTCTGATGTTCCAAAACTGGAGATATTAAACAGCCGGGTAATTGTGGTTCAGCTTATAATGGTTATCCTTTTCATTGTTTTTGGAATCGGTTCTGCTTCAATGAGGGCGATTATAGGTTCTGCATTTGGACTTCTATGGTGGGTTGGTGTTATTTTCCTTGGTTTAGTTGTACCTCTTATCATTGGGTTCAAGGGAGGGGCCAAAAGTCCTCACACCTCTCTGGTTGTTTCTACCATGGTACTCTTAGGCGGCTTTTATCTGAGATATATAATCCTGATCGGTGGGCAGATATAAGAGATGATCTGGTGGTGAGCCATTACTCGTAAAAAATCGCTGTGATTTAGCAAAATAGATGGAGTGCTTTTATTGGAGAAGATGGGAGAAGAATTTTATAACACAGCCCTTGATCAGATTGCTGGGTTAAAAGCCATAAAATCGGAATTAAATGAGATACTGAAATTCTATGAATCTACTATAAAGGCCCAACAGCATGTTAAAGTGTTATTCAAACCTGATCTGAGTATTTTTAACAAAGATCTTTGCAGCAGTAGAAATTCAGAAGGGCTGCCTTTGCTGAGGGCAGAAGATATTGAAATAGACCAGGATCTGGTTAATAAAATATTGGAAGATATTTACCGGATTATACGCAATCAGAGGGGTGAAGCAGTGCCTGCGTACTTTGACAGCTCCTCTCTGGCTGACCAACAAAAGGTGCTTATTAAAGGCCTTGTGGAGGATGGAATTATCCTTGAAAGGTTAGCCTGTGACCTGAAGATTGATTATCCTGTATTTTATTTTCTTATTAATCATGCCTTTTCTCCTTTTATTTCAAAGTATGGGGAAAAGCTTGGGGAATTTGTTGACACAAGCAACTGGCTTAGAGGAAATTGCCCTGTGTGCGGTAAAGAGCCTCTGGTAGTCCGGTTAGAAGAAGAAACTGGCAGAAGATGGCTGTTTTGCTCGTTATGCCATTCGGAATGGTTGTTTAAAAGGCTGGTCTGCCCTTTCTGTGAAAATAATGATCAGGAATCTTTGCGATACTTCTTTGTAGAAAATGAACAGGCACATAGAATAGATGTATGCGAAAAATGCAAGAGATACATTAAGACCATAGATTGCCGGAAGATTGACAGTGGTGTGAACTTGTTTGTTGAGAATTTATCTACCTTAGTGCTGGATATTGTTGCAGATAAAGAAGGATACAGGGGACCTGATATTTTTCTATTCAGAGAAAAGTAAATTAAAATATGGCTGCAATAATCCTATCTGGTGGCAATAATCAAAGAATTGGTGATGAAAAAGCCTTTCTTCGGATCGGTCAAAAAACTATAATCGAAAAAGAAATAGCTGTATTATCAACTATCTTTACTCGAATTATCATTGTCACCAATTGCCCGGAAAAATACAAACATCTGGAGGTGGATTTAGTTCCTGACCTGATACCAGACAAAGGTCCTTTAGGCGGTATCTATTCGGGTCTTACAATTTCAGAGGATAAGCACGATTTTGTTGTAAGCTGTGATCTTCCTTTTCTAAATACCGGGTTAATCTCTTATATGAAGGAGTTAATAGGACAACACGATGTAATCATCCCCAGGCTCGAACGGTTTTTGGAACCTTTACATGCTATCTACTCAAAAGATTGTTTAACATCTATCAAGAAATATCTTGATAAAAATAATCTAAGGATTCAGTCTTTCTTTACTGAGAAGAGCATAAAGTATATCGATAAAACAGAAGTTGAAAGGTTTGACCCGGCAGGCATTGCTTTTTTTAATGTTAACACTGAAGAGAACCTGAAAAGAGCAAGATCAATTGCTGTCGATATGGCAAGGATGGATAAGAGAGTGCAGGGTAAATTGTGAATCCGGGCAATAAAGGAATTTTTTCAAAGATATTGAACATAACAATAATTTAATGAAAGGGAGATGAGGAATATGGTTAGTAGATTTGGATTTCAGGGGTTGATTGCATTTGTTGGTGTTGTTGTGGTGATATATGGTTTGTCGATGATACCTAAAATAATTAACTTCTTAAAAAGGCAATTATAGGAATCAAAAAGGCTGACAGAAAGATTACGAGGTACATTGAAGAGGTAACTAACAATAAACAGGATGAGAAGAAATCCTGTTATATATAAAATTGCTGAATTGATATTTACTGAGAAGTACGTAGATGACAGGTTTACACTGGTATGTATACCTTCTTTCTTGCTATGCAAAAAGCCGCTTTCTGAATATTAAAAGGCCTGTTTTAGCAGGAGTAAAGCTCACCTATAATTGTAATCTTAAATGTATACACTGCCCGTTTTGGAGCAAGAAAGGGAAGAGTCTTTCTTTTTCACAGGCAAAGGAGTCTTTTAAAAAGCTTTATGATCTCGGCATTAGAGTAGTTATTATTGAAGGCGGCGAGCCATTCGTATGGAAAGATGGAAGCTATGATATTAATGATATTGTGAAAGAAGCAAAGAGGTTTTTCTTTTGTGTAGGAATAACTACAAATGGAACATTTCCCCTCAAGGTTGATTCTGATATTATCTGGGTAAGTATAGATGGCTTTAAGGAAACGCATGACCGTATCAGAGGCAAAAGCTTTGAAAGAATTATTGCTAACCTGAAAAACTGCTCTCATTCGAGGGTATATGCCCATATAACAATTAACTCCATCAACTGGGTAGAAGTACCGGAATTGGTAGAGTTTCTTTCTTCAAAGGTGAAAGGAATAACTATTCAGTTTCATTATCCTTATAATGGAGCAGAGGATGAGATGTTTCTTCCCTTTAACAAACGCCTGACAATTCTGGATGATCTCATCAAGATGAAAAGCGATGGTTTCCCTGTTACCAACTCGTATGCCTGCCTTAAGGCGCTGAAGAATAATCGATGGAAATGCCATTCATGGATGATCGCCAGTGTGGGACCTGATAATAAGATTACTCAGGGTTGTTATGTGAAAGATAGGGGAGAAATTTCCTGTGAAAGATGTGGGTTTTCTGCCCATACAGAGATATCTTTGGCTTACAACGGAGTGATAGAATCAATTCGAGTGGGAAACAGGTTGTTTGGCCCAAAGAGAAGGATGTAAACTAATGCCCGAAGCTGACTTAGTTCTCCTCCATCCACCAAGTGTTTATGATTTCCGAAAAAAGTCAATTATGTACGGCCCAATCAGTGATCTTGTGCCTTCAACGCCGATATTTGAGATGTATCCTATTGGCTTTATGACAATATCTGAATACCTTCAAAGGTATGGATATTCAGTGCGCATTATAAATGTTGCCCTCAGGATGTTAAAAAATAAACGTTTTTGTGTTGAGAAGTTAATCAAATCCTTAAATCCATTAGCCTTTGGCATAGATTTACATTGGCTTGTGCATGCGCAGGGAAGTCTTGAATTAGCCAGGATTATTAAGAGATATCACCCAAAAACCCCGATAATCTTCGGAGGGATGTCAGCTTCATATTACCATCAGGAACTTATTAGATATCCCCAGGTCGATTATGTTATCAGGGGTGATTCAGCAGAACAACCCCTGCTGCAACTTATTAAAAGAATTGGGCAGAATGAGCCGCCATGTGATGTGCCTAATTTGACGTGGCGTAATGATGACAATAAAGTCAGGGTGAATGAATTCTCTCACATACCCTCTGATTTAGATGATGTATCTTTTGACTACAGGAACATAATAAATTCGAGTATTCGATATAATGATCTCATAGGTCATCTACCATTTCAAGGTTGGATTAATTATCCCATTGTGGCTGTACTTCCCTGGAAAGGATGTATCAATAACTGCGTAATTTGTGGTGGTTCAGCTCAATACTATAAGCGGATATGCAGAAGGAGCATTCCATCTTATCGAAGTCCTCAACTGGTTGCAAAGGATATTGGTCTGATTTCGAAGTGTCTGAAAGGTCCAATCTTTATTTTAGATGATATTCGCCAGGGAGGTGCACGATATGCTGAGGAACTGTTGGATAAGATCAGGGAAAAAAAGATCAAAAATCACATAGCGATGGAGATCTTTTCCCCTGCAACCAGAGAATTTTTAAAGATGATCGCTCGCTCTATTCCTAACTTCAACCTCCAGATTTCACCGGAGTCTCATGATGAAGAGGTTCGGAAGGCCTTTGGCAAGGATTACAATAACAGAAGCCTGGAAAAAACCATTGAGGATGCTCTGGAAGTTGGATGTAAGCGGATAGATTTGTTTTTTATGATAGGTTTGCCCAAGCAAACCTCCCAGTCAGTAAAGGAGACAATAAAATATTGCGAGGGGTTGTTAGAAAATTTTTCAAAGGCCAACTCAGGCAGGATACATCCCTATATCTCTGCCTTATCTCCATTTTTAGATCCAGGAAGCCGGGCATTTGAAGATCCTCAAAAATACGGTTACAGGTTATTCTATAAAACCCTGGAGGAGCACAGGCAGGCTCTCTTACAACCCAGTTGGAAATATATACTCAGCTACGAGACAGAATGGATGAGTCGACATGAAATCGTTACATCCACATACGACGCTGCCCTTGAGCTTAATCGATTAAAAGCAAGATTCGGTTTATTGAAACAAAAGGAAGCTGAAAAGTTAGAGGTACTAATCAAAGAGGCAAAACAACTTATCCGGTGGATTGATGAGATTGTATCAATCAAAGATGAAAAGTTACGAGAAATAGAGATTGAAAAACTGAGAAACAGGTTCAATCAACTGGAAAATTCAAATATCAGCAGACAGGAAGAGTTAAGGTGGCCTGTAAGGTTGGTTAGATTTAACCTGTTCAGGGTTATGCAGGCAGTATTAACCAGAGATTAGTTTGTTGACTTATCCATTGACATGGAGAGAGTACAGTGAGACACCTTATTATGGGTACTGCGGGTCACATCGATCATGGAAAGACCACATTAATAAAAGCACTGACAGGTATTGATTGTGATACACACAAAGAAGAGAAGAGACGGGGCATAACAATAAACCTGGGGTTTGCTTATATGACTCTTCTTTCCGGGGATAAAATCGGTATTATTGATGTGCCAGGTCATCGCGATTTTGTTCATACAATGGTAGGTGGTGCAAGCGGTATTGACTTTGCCCTGCTGGTTGTTGCAGCAGATAAAGGTGTTATGCCTCAAACACGTGAGCATCTTCAGATTATGGAAGCACTGGGCATACAGAGCGGAATTGCTGTTATAACGAAAATTGACATGGTTGAACCTGACATTATTGAACTTGCCGAGGAAGAAATAAAGGAACTTTTACATGGGACTTTTATGGCGGATTGTCCAATCGTAAGAGTATCTTCAATCAAAGGCGAGGGGCTTGACCAGTTAATGGCATGCATTAACCAGGTTGCATCTCAAGTTATTGATAGGCCGGTTGGCGAGGTTTTTAGGATGTTTATTGACCGGATTTTCAGTGTAAAGGGCATTGGTACGGTAGTCACAGGTTCAGTGATAGGTGGAGTCCTCCATGTAGGTGATACAGCGTACCTATTACCTGGAGAAAAAAGGTTGCGTGTGCGTCATATTGAACGTTACGGCAAAAAAGCCCAGGAAGTAGTTGCCGGTGACAGGGCAGCAATAAACCTTGTAGGGCTTAACCGTGAAGACTTTAAACGAGGCATGATCCTTTCAGACCGTATTCTTCGCCATACAAAAATGCTCGATGTAAAACTGCGTCTCTTTCAACATATTAGCAGTTTTGGCCTGTGGAATCAAGTTGTTTTCCATCTTGGCACGTATGAACAACAGGCAAAGGTGCACTTGATTGATCGTGACAGGTTAACCGGGGGAAATACCGCTCTGGTTCAGATACATCTCGATACCCCATGCATTGTCCAGTATGATGATAGGTTTGTAATTCGAAACACGTCGAGCGATTTGACTCTTGGCGGAGGTAATGTAATCGATGGATTCCCTCTACATCACAGGAGGCGACCTGTTAAACTGATTGAAAGTATGGCCAGGATATCTGAAGGTAACCTGCAGGAACTTGCTGCTGCAGAAGTAAACAAGCACTTCAGTTCGATTAGCCATGTAGAGATTGCCAATATACTGAATGTCTCACCTGATAGGATGCGTGAAGTATTATCCGGTTATCTATCAACACATATTGTTTCCTATACTTCCGGTGATACTGTGTATTTAATAATAAAGAGAGAGCACGACAGATTAAAGGAGCAATTATTGAAAAACATTGCTGCCTTTCACTCACGAAATCCCCTTGACAGGAAAGGCCGTAAAACTGAGGAACTTATGGGAATATTAAGGATAGACCATAGCTCTTCTGCAGAAGTTATTTTAAGAATGCTGCTTAATAAAATGGAATCGGATAGGAAAATAAAACGTGTGGAACAAACATGGGTGCTCGATAACCACACAGGAGACATTGGACCGGAATTAAACCGCAAGGTCAGCTTTGTATCGAATTTCCTGAAAAATTGTAAGATGCGTACTCCAATTATGTCGGAGCTTATTCCTGCGGCGAAGAAACAGGGTATAGACGAACAGGGATTAAATAATATTCTGCGTTATCTTGTTGAAAAGAAAGAGGCCTATTTTATAGATGGTAACTATCTTCATGCGTCAGTAGTGGATCACAGCAGAAAGAAATTGCTGCAAGCGTTGTCTAATCAGGCTCTTTATAATCAGGCTCTTGCTGACCGCCAGGATGGCATGACCGTGGCAGAGTTTCGTAACCTCGTTAGCGGCAACAGAAAGATATGCCTGCTTCTATTAGGTATATATGATGCCGAAGGTGTTACCAGACGATCTGGGGACATGCGTATGATAACAGAAAAAGGCACTGCCGCGCTTAAAGCAAAACGAGTATAATTTAATATTTTTTACTTGACAATATTATTTGATTAATCTACCATACATGAACACTGGAAGCTATTTAAATAGAAAAAGAGTTTTTACTGAAAGACAATGTACGGGAGCGAGACCGGTCTGGTAGTGTCTGCCGTACAAAAGAAAGAAAGCAGTAATGAATAATTGTGCAATGTTATTAATCTTCTTTATTTCACTAAACCGCAAAAAATCCCCTTCAATAGAGCAATTCTCTATAAAAAAAAGTAAGCAGGCCTATATAAGATATTTTTAATAAAAACAACATGGTCTATGAACTTCATTGACAAAGGAGCTGGTTATTGATGTCAGTTGATTTGTTTAAAATTTCAGGAGAGTGTGGTTGTGCAGCAAAGGTACCTGCAGATATGTTATCCTGTATCCTGCAGGATGTTGAGCTTCCTGATAGTCCGGCTCTTCTTATCGGACCTCAGTCCATGGATGATGCAGGAATTTACCAGATTTCCGATGATAAATGTCTGGTGCAGACAGTAGACTATTTCCCGCCTGTTGCAAGAGACCCTTTCATTTACGGTCAAATTGCTGCTGCCAACTCACTGAGTGATATATATGCAATGGGGGGGGAGCCTCTGACATCTCTGGCAATCGTATGTTTCCCTGTAAAGGCTTTAGGACCCGAAATATTGAAGGCAATAATAAGTGGCGCAATTTCTAAATTGAAAGAAGCGGGGGTTGTGCTCCTGGGCGGTCATTCAATAGTGGACTCACAACCAAAATTTGGTCTCGCTGTTACCGGTATTGTTAATCCTCGGGAGATATTGGATAATTCACATGCAAAAATGGGAGATGCTCTGATTCTTACCAAACCACTGGGAACAGGTATTACCATAATGGCAGCTAAAGCTGGTCTGGCTGACAAAATGCATGAGAATGAAGCAAATCAATTTATGAGCACGCTTAATGCAGATGCATCAATTATAGCACAGAAATACGGTGCGGTATCATGTACTGATATCACAGGTTTTGGCTTTCTTGGTCATGTGTATCAAATGGCAAAAGCAAGTGGTGTTTCGATAGATATTTATTTTGATTCTGTTCCACTTTTGACTAACGTGCTGGATTATGCTGCAATGGGCTTATTGTCGGGTGCTACATATAGCAATCGAGAGTACGTTGGTAATATGGTGAAATTTGATAGTAACATTGACCTCGCTGAACAGGACGTGTTGTTTGATCCACAAACTTCAGGAGGGTTACTAATCTCCTGTCCATACGATAAGTTGAAGGAAATGATGGACAGTGCAGAACGGAAATTATCAACTCAATGTAAGGTGGTAGGGAAGGTGCTAGGAGTCTCTGATAAACCCCTGATTAGAGTTAGGAGAGTATAGCAGAAGGGTAACCGATAGTAGGATTTAAGTGTATTTTGTTGTGTAATTTCCAATGAGACCTGAAGAAATATTCAGGTGAAATAAGAGAAACTCATAATTAGTTCCTGATGAATAATTCGATTTTGTATATAAATTGGCAATTCCAAGAATATTAACTATTGTAATATAATGAGTTAAGGAACTAATTAGTAGTTGGTAACAGGAGCACCAACTACAGAATTGGTTCTTTTATTTCCTATATATAAATGTGTAACATTTAATATGATGGCAATTTTGACTACAATATCTAATTATCATAAATAACCAATTCGGGAGCTGGTGGTGATTAATGCATTGCTAAATATTGCATTATTCACCAGCGACTAATTAACTGAAGTCTGGAAAGCATGATAGAATCGAGATTTACACAATTATTAATATAGTTATTTAAGGAGGAAAGGTGATGGCAAAAGTGGTTGATGCACGAGGACTATCATGTCCTGGACCTGTAATCAAGGCAAAATCAGCGATTGAGGCATTAACTTCTGGCGAGATTGTGGTATTGGTAGATGAGGAGGTTGCAAAGGAGAATGTTTGGCGATTGGCTCGAAGTTATGGGTGTATGGTTGATCTGGTTGAAGAAGATGGTGAATTTAGACTAACAATCACCAAAAGCGATGAACAAAAATGAGCAACACCTGGCAGATTAGTGCTGACTGGAAAGAAAAGTTTCCGCCTGTAGTGATAACAGCAGGATTTATCCTTGGTGTAGTAGGAGGTATTTTGGTAAAACTTGGGAATCCCCCGAATATGGGTTTTTGCATGGCCTGTTTTGAACGTGATATTGCAGGAGCTCTGGGTTTCCATCGCGCCGAAGCTGTACAGTACCTTCGTCCGGAGATATTGGGTATAATACTGGGTGCTGCAATCTCTACCTTCTTTGGCAAGGAATCTTTTGCAAGGTCCGGTTCATCTCCAGCAGTTAGATTCATAATAGGGATGTTTGTCATGATTGGTTCACTTGTTTTCCTTGGCTGTCCAACGCGAATGGTGTTACGGCTTGGAGGTGGAGATGGGAATGCTTTGTTTGGTCTCGGAGGTTTTATCACCGGGATCGGAACAGGAACAATGTTTTTGCATAAAGGGACTTCACTTGGCAGGTCTTATAAAGAGAAGTTCAACATTACATCCTTGATAATGCCGCTGTTGGCGATTGGTGGTGTAATCCTGATTTTTATGAGGCCTCCTTTTATTTTTTTTAGTGAGAAGGGCCCAGAGAGCGTACATGCACCGATACCCTTCTCGTTGGGAGCCGGTATGCTTGTGGGTATACTGGGTCAACGTTCACGGTTATGTTTTGCCGGCGGTATACGTGATATGATTCTCTTCAGGTCCCCTCATCTTCTCTCAGGTTTAGTGGGAACATTTGCTGGGGTATTTGTGATTAATTTAATATTTGGTTTTTTTAAGCCTGGGTTTACTGGACAGCCTGCTGCTCATAATAATCAGTTATGGAATTTTCTATCAATGGCGCTTGTGGGGCTCGGGTCAGTATTTCTTGGAGGGTGTCCTTTCAGACAGCTTGTGCTTGCTGCCCAGGGTAATGGTGATTCAATTATTACGGTAATGGGAATGATTACGGGAGCCGCTTTTTCGCATAACTTTATGATTGCAAGTTCTCTTAAAGGTGTGCAACTTGGGGGGATTGTTTCTGTTGTCCTCGGTTTAATAGTCTGTCTGAGTATTGGTTTAAAAGCACGTGAGAGATAAAAGTTTTGTCATTTCAACAGGTGGTCACTTTATAATTTAGAGTTTTAGTTAATATTCAGCCATATAGTCGCAGAGACTATAATACAACATGGAAGTATATTTAGATACAGCAGCAACATCTATTAAAAAGCCGGATTGCGTTTATAAAGCAATTGACAATTTTATGCGCACTATAGGGGCAAGTCCGGGAAGGTCTGTGCATAAACAAGGTATTCGAGCAAGTAGAATTGTTACAGACGTAAGAGATAAAATAGCAGGTCTTCTGGGAATTAATAATTCATCCCACCTCATCTTTACACTTAATTGTACAGAGGCTCTCAATCTTGCCATCAAGGGAATCTTGAAGCAAGGAGATCATGTAGTTGTGACCAGTCTTGAGCATAATTCTGTTATGCGCCCTCTTTCAGCCATGATAGAGGAACGTGATATAACTGTTACCAGGGTAAGGTCGGATGCTGATAGTATTACAGACCCAGATGACCTGAGGAATTGCCTTCGACCAGAAACTGTATTGATTATAATGCCTCATGCTTCTAATGTGACCGGCACAATTCAGCCAATTGAAGAGTGCTGTAGGATTGCAAGGAAACATGGAATTTTATCACTGGTTGATGCTGCACAGACACTCGGATGTGTATCAATTGACCTTACCAGACTTCCTATAGACTTACTAGCGTTTAGTGGGCACAAATGTTTGATGGGTCCACAGGGTGTGGGAGGACTTTATATCAGAAAAGGCTTATGTCCGGTTCCGCTTAAATATGGTGGTACAGGAAGCGCCTCCAGTGAGGAAATCCAACCGGATATATTACCGGATAAATATGAAAGCGGTACTCCTAACACACCGGGACTTGCAGGTCTCTCTGCTGCACTGGATTTTATTGCAGCAGAGACGATTGAAAAAATACGTCAATCTATTTTTGAGATCGGTAAAATCTTCCGGGATGGACTGGAAACAATCAAAGACGTAGTTGTGTATGGTCCCCGTGATATGAGATTTAACGTAGGTATATTTTCCTTCACAGTAAAGAGACGTGATCCAGCGGAGATAGCATCGGAGCTTGAAGACCGTTTTGGCATTATGATAAGGGTTGGACTTCATTGTGCTCCATCCGCGCACAAGATAATTGGTACATTCCCAGAAGGTACTGTTAGGGCAAGCATTGGTTATTTTACGACTAAGGAGGAAGTTGAATATTTCCTGAAATCTTTAGCTGAGATATGCAATGACTAAAGAACGATCTATAATTACATTTTCTTCCACACATGATGCGTTACAGGCTGAGCGTATAGCAAGGGAGGCTGGCATCAGGGTCAGGATTATTCCTGTGCCCAGATGGATATCCACAGACTGTAATATGGGTATGGAATTGCCCATAGAACAAAAAGATTTACTTAGAGCAAAACTTAAAGCGAAGTGTATAGAATGTAATTTTGTGAACTGGAAGCCGGAGAAGCAGTAAATGGAAAAATGAGATGGTAAATATCTCCTTTGGTTCTCATTATGAGAAGTTTCACTGCCAAAAGGAAGCCACCTCCTTTGGAGGTGGTCTATACTATTTCTAAAAAGGTTAATTCAAAGGCTAAGCCTTTACTGCGGACAAGCCGCATTCATGATTAAAAAGATTTTCTTGCGTGAATAACAAGAAAATCAGTATTAAGCGCCTAAAAGCCTTTTGGCTTGGAAAAAGCTAAGGTTTCGTAGAAACCACTGCTTACCGTAGGTGGTCTTTTACTGTGCATTGACTTCCTTCACAACTTTTGCAATGGCACTTGTAATGTAGGAAATATCTTCCTCAAAGACAGTCAAAACATCAAAAATGACATCTCCTTTTCGCAAAACTCCTATAACCGGCCGTTCAAGAAAGTGAAGCTTTTTGAAAATTTCTTCAGCCCATAATGCTTTATCCTTTTTTCTTTTGCTGCCTGGTTTTAATTTAACTGCATAACTCTTGATCTCAAGATCCGGAAGTGTCCCGCCACCGCACTGGCCTGTACTCTCTATTATAACAACATCAATTCGAAGCGTTCCAAGTTCCTGTTGTAAAGTGCGTGCAAGCCGCTCCAGTTCATTTACCGGACGCTCAAGCATTTTAAACAGAGGTGTTGCACTGATTAATATCTCATCGTCAAGATAATGCCTGCAAGCAGCATTAAGAAATGCCAGGGTTAGTTTGCCAACGCGGAGTGCCCTCATCATTGGAGCGCATGAAAACCGCCCTATCAATTCCTTTTTTCCCGCAATAATTCCTGCCTGAGGGCCGCCTAGAAGCTTATCACAACTAAACGTCACAATATCTGCTCCATCCTCGATCGCCTGTCTGACATCCGGTTCGTCCTTAATCGGCAGGCCCCTCGGTTTACGAAGAAGACCTGAACCAATATCATAGATCAAGGGCACTGAGTGTTTTTTTCCCAGCGCTGAGAGTTGCTTTATACTGGCTTCTTCTGTAAATCCCTTTATTGAAAAGTTAGATTTATGGGCCTTAAAGAGGATTCCTGTGGCTGGTCCAATAGTACCTTCATAATCTTCAATCCTTGTTCTGTTTGTCGTTCCAACTTCAATCATTCTGGCCCCTGATGCTGCCATTATTTCGGGTATCCGAAAGGATCCACCAATCTCAATAAGTTCTCCGCGAGATATTATAACATCCTTTTGCAAGGCAAGTGTATTAAGGGTAAGAATGATAGCAGCAGCATTATTATTTACTACGATGGCATCTTCCGCATTCGTAAGGAACCTTATTATCTCCCTGACATGGTCTCCCCGATTTCCACGACATGCATTTGTAAGATCGTATTCCAGGTTAGAATATCCTGTTATGAGTTCCTGTACGTCAGACACAACCTGTTTTCCAAATGGAGCACGACCAAGATTGGTATGGATTACAACTCCTGTGGCATTGATGACCGGTTTGAACAAACGCCCTGTTATGCCTTGAACGGTCATAAAAATATCAGAAACAATTTTTTTTATCTGAGGTTCTTCACCTCCATTCAGAATACCCTGCCGTATACGATCAAGCACCTTCCGGATAGCATGAACAACAACATCATGGCTGTGTTCTTTTTCTAAATTGGATACATCAGGATAATTTAAAATTGTATCAACACCCGGTAATTTATTGAGTTTGTTGGTGTAGGGATTATCTGGCATATTAACAATCGTTGTTAGATATTTCAGTACCTTAATAACAATTTAAATATCTTTAAAATCAAGAATGTGGCTTGTCCACATTAGGGTTTTTCATCATAAAATATATGGCAGAGAGGGCAGGAATCGAACCTGCCACAGACGGTTTTATCCGCCCGCTACTGGTTTTGAAGACCAGTTGAAACACCAGTTTCATCCTCTCTACTATATTCTTGCATTGTTTATAATAATATTTAGAATTATTAAAATCAAGTCAAGATGATGTGATTTTCCTGCTTGAACAATACCATTGTTCGCAGTAATAAAAAGTGATTGAAAAACTAAGATGGGCAGTTGAAGAAAAAACCTTACATCGACAGAAAAAAGCTATATATTATATTTTTTATGCTGTTACAATTAGATTATTTATAAGAAAGAAATTAAAAAGATTAACAAATCAGAGATAGAAAAGAGAATAGATGGAACTTAAAGAGATCTTTCGACCAATATCAGAAGAACTGTCTCAAGTTGAGGGGGAATTAAAAGAACAGATAAAACTAATCGGTATAAAACATAGTTCAGAAAATCACAAATTTGTAAACGGGATTATCAGCCATCTCTTTAATGTTCCAGGCAAGCGTTTACGACCTGCTCTGGTTTTACTGTCAGCTAAAGCGGTTAATGAACTCCAAAAGTCAGACATTAAGCAATTTGTAAAACTGGCAACCGCGATTGAACTCATTCATTCGGCATCACTTATTCATGATGATATTATTGATGAATCAAAATATCGCAGACATCAATTGACACTAAATAAACAATTTGGTAATCACATAGCAGTTCTGGTTGGAGATATCCTTTATTCTCAGTCCTTCTCTTTACTCATCAGTATAAAAATAAAAAATCATAAACTGTATGAGAGGCTTTCACAGATCTTCTGCGATATTGCAAAAAAAATGTGTTTCGGTGAAATATTTGAGTATAAAATAAAGAATTCCAGAATTAATCCTTCATTTAAGGAATATCTTGAAGTCATAGAGAACAAAACTGCTTCTCTTTTTTCTGTATCCTGTCAAAGCGGAGGGATGGTAAATGGAGCAGATGAAAAAATATCAACAGCATTGGCAAATTATGGACTATACTTTGGATTGTCTTTTCAAATTGTCGATGATTATATGGACGGTGACTCTATATTTAATTCTGACATAAGTATGATTGAAAAAGCCAAAGAATATGCTGAGAGGGCAAAAGGAGAAATTAAGGTATTAAAGGAAAGACCAATTAAGAAGATATTCTTTAATTTATGCGATTATGTTACTGAGAGGGTTAAGGAGATATGATTGATATCCAAAGATAAGGAAGTAGGATCGCTACAGTGCATAGTAAACTAAACACCAGATTAAGTTTAGCGGTCCCAGCATCAAGCTTGAGAAAATTGAAACGATTTTCAGCTACAGCCCGCATTTTTCCTTGACGCATTAGCTTAACCGCCAGAGGAAATGAAAGTAATGTGATTAAGAAGGTGAATGGCATTGATGGCCGTATTACAATGCGGGTTAGAATGAGCAGTAAAAGAATAAAACCAAAGGCCCCGTAGATGAGAAAGCCATAGTAGATATGCGATGCCTTATCACCAAGCAAAGAAGCAAGTGAGGTGATCCCTTCTTGTTTATCCTCCTGTATGTCACGCCAGTTGTTTGCGTGTAAAATAGCTGCAACCAGAATTGACATGGGTACAGCCCATAGAGCGGGAATCCATGAAATGGCACCTGTCTGAACTGTCCATGCTCCGAGGGCTCCAAGGATTCCAAAGTCCAGGAAGACTGCCAGATCTCCAAGAGCATGGTATTTCAGGGCAACAGGGCTTATAGAATAGAAGACCCCGATGGCAATTCCAACAGCACCAATTATAATAATCGGTAAACCGACATAATAAACTATTATCAAACCGAGAATAGAGCCAATTAAAAGAAGGATTATCGCACTTATGAGACAGGACCTGGAACTAATATATCCCCTTACAACCGCTCCGCTGTTGGGAGTGGGAACCTTATCCAGTCCCTTCTTGAAATCCTTAAAATCGTTAAGCATGTTTGCTCCCGAATGAAGGATAACCATTGAAAATAATGCAAGAAGGAATAAGGAAAGGTTAAACGTCGCTTTTCCAACGGTTACCGCCATCACGGTACCAAAGAGTACAGGCATCGTAGAAGCGGGCAGGGCAAAAGGTCTGATAGCAATCAGCCAGATTTGTATTAGTGATGGTTTTTCTGTCACACATATTCTCCTTTCATTTCTATTATTTCACAGTACGGTTCAAGGTTTTCAGCAGAATATCGTAACATCAATAATACTGCATTGCAATGAATATAAAAAAGACCCTTCTGCATTTATATTAATGTTTTGAGCTTAAGGCACAAATTTTTCAAAACAGTAGCATAACATATTTGACCATAAACTTCAACCACTCGCATTGTGATAAACCAACCCCCATCTCTTGTAAATTTCTGATGTAAAAGTCCTTGAAGGTGGGCTTAGGATATGGCCGTTTGTTGTTTCAACCCACTAATTAGACCTTTTCTATCCGAACTGCGCATACCTTTGTTTCAGGAATTTTGGCTACAGGATCAATTGCATCATTTGTAAGTAAATTTGTCGGGCTTTCAGCAAAGTGAAAGGTCATCGAAATGACGCCTTTTTGGGAAACATCGGTTATTTTAATCTGTGACTTCACCACACCACGGCGAGAAATAACCTTTACGAGCTGGGCGTTTGTTAAACCTAATTCTTCTGCATCCTGGGGGTTGATTTCCACCAGCTCTCTATCCCGCAATTTTACCAGCCCGCCTTTTCTTGTCATCGTTGCAGTATGAAAGTGGTAAAGACTTCTGTCGGTTGTAAGGATCAGTGGATAGTCATCATCAGGGAGCTCAAATGATGGTTTATACGTAAGGGGCATGAATTTACCTTTTCCACTCGCAGTTGCAAAGGACTCGGAATGGAGAATGGGGGTTCCCATATGAGTATCATTGGGACAGGGCCACTGCAGGTCGTGATATTCCAGGCGTTCATAGGAAATCCCACCATAGCTTGGCGTGAGGGAAGCGATCTCATCCATTATTTGAACAGGATGGGTGAAATCAAACCCCTCTTTCCCCATCCTTTTTGCGATTTCACAGGTAATTTGCCAGTCTGGCTTACTTTCACCGAGGGGTTCAATTGCCTTCCTCACACGCTGCACACGACGTTCTGTATTTGTAAAGGTTCCATCCTTTTCAGCAAAACTTGAAGCCGGGAGAACAACATCCGCATATCTGGCTGTTTCTGTTAGAAATATATCCTGAGCCACAAAAAATTCCAGTTGTTCAATGGCTTTTATCACATGGCTTGCATTTGCCTCGCTGATGACTGGATTTTCTCCCATCTGATAGAGAACTTTAATTTTCCCCTCGAGGATAGAATCAAATATTTCTGTATGAGTGAGACCAGGTTCTTCAGACAGGGTACAGTTCCATGCCTTTTCAAACTTCTGTTTTATTGCCGGTACATCTACTTTCTGGTACCCAGGGTAGACATTCGGAAGAGCCCCCAGATCGCAGGCTCCCTGGACATTGTTCTGACCCCTCAGGGGATTTACCCCTGTGGAGGGTTTTCCAATATTGCCTGTGAGTAGAGCGATGTTACTTGTGGCAAGAACATTATCTGTTCCATGTGTATGCTGGGTAATTCCCATAGCATAGAAAAGCATACCTGGTTTGTGGGTAGCGTAGGTAACCGCTGCCTGAATTATCTTATCCCTGTGGACTCCCGTTATTCTTTCGACAAAATCGAGGGTGAAATTATCGAGTGATGATTTAAAGTCGGTAAAATTTTCACAACGTTTATTGATGAAATCCCTGTCGTAGAGATTTTCATCAACGATTACTTTCATTATGCCCATGAGGAGAGCCACGTCCGTTCCAGGACGGTGCTGCAAAAAGATATCGGCAAACTCACAAAGATCTATTTCTTTCGGATTTGCCACAATAAGTTTAGAGCCCTCTTTTACAGCATTTTTTATCTTATACGCGATTACCGGGTGAGCGGAAGTGGTATTGGTCCCTATCGCGAATATAGATTTTGTATATTGTATTTCGTTTATAGAGTTTGTCATTGCACCACTTCCGAAACTCTGGGCAAGACCAGCAACCGATGGAGCATGACAAAGACGTGCACAGTGGTCGATAGTATTCGTTCCCATTACTGCCCGTGTAAACTTTTGCATGATATAATTTTCTTCATTTGTACATTTGGCTGATGAAAGAGCCACGAATTGATCCCCGTTATAGTGCGAGAACTTATCTGCTATTAGCTCAAGAGCTTCATCCCACGAGGTTTCAACAAACAAACCATCTTTCTTTGTTAAAGGTGTTGTCAGACGTTCGGGATGATTGATGAACTCATGCCCAAATCTTCCTTTCACGCACAACTGTCCTTTGTTTATCGGATTTTCAATATCACCGCGGCTGCTCACAATCTTATCACCGCGTGATCCAAGGATTAATCCACACCCCACACCGCAGTAAGGGCAGGTTGTTTTTATTTCACGGGATGGTATTGGAGTTTCTTTGGGTTTTAAAGAACCAACAGGGCAGCGTGCAACGCACTCACCACAGGAGACACACCTCGATTCAAGTATTGGCTTATTCCCAAAGGTGCTTACAATTGAATTGTAACCGCGATCCATAAAATCGAGAGTACTTATACTGACTGTATTTCTACAGGTGCGCACACATATACCACAGAGGACGCATCTATTTGGATCATAGATAAAGAACGGGTTTGAGGTATCGATTGGAAGTATCCTTTCTGGTTTTCTCATTTTATTAATATGTTCTTCATCGATACCGATAAAGTGAGCTATCTTTTGCAGTTCACAATTTGTATTTTTTTCACATATAAGGCAATCGAATGGGTGATTCACGATCAGGAGTTCAGCAGTAACCCTGCGAACCTTCTCAATTTCCGGGGTTTCTGTTCTGACGGCTATTTCAGGCTCAGCAGGTGTATTACATGAAGTGAATAACCCTCTCTGTTCAATTTCAACCATACAGAGCCTGCATACACCAACAGGTTCTAAATCAGGGTGGTAGCAGAGGTGTGGAATATAGATACCATTTTCAAGCGCTGCTTCCAATATGGTCATACCCTTATCTGCTGTAATCTTTTGCCCATCGATTGTGAAAGTAATCTTATCCATTGCTTTTCACCTCAGCCATTTGTGTCTGTTCAAGCCATTTTTTCGCATCCTCAGTCTCAAGATCACACCTGAGACAACGGCGCGCTTCTTTAATTGCTGTGTGTTCTGTCATGGGCCGGTCAACTTCCTTAGAATTATGTATTCTTTCATCCACAGGTATGCATGATATTTCAGGCCTTTTTGCTTCTTCAATCTCTTCCTCTGTTAATTCAACTGGGGGCACATACATGGAGGGGCGTGTGAGTTGATATTCGGTAGAAATATTTTCCCCTCTCATATATTTGTCTATCATTTTGGAAGCTCTTTTCCCGGATGACATAGCATCGACCACAGTGTTTGCACCGGTTACCACATCACCTCCGGCAAAGATCCCGTCTCTATTCGTAGCGTATGTTTCGGAAGATACGACAATGGTACCGTATTTAGAGATTGTAAGACCATGGTTTTTGCCAAGGAAAGAAAGATCCGGGTCCTGACCGATTGCAACAATGAGTGTATCAGGAGATACTGTAAACTCCGAACCTTCAATGGGAATTGGCCTTCTTCTCCCGCTCGAATCCAGGTGTCCAAGCTTCATTTTTATTAATTCGATTCCGGTAATTTTGCCATTTTCAGCAGCTATTTTTATTGGAGCTGTCAAAAAATGGATTTCAATGCCTTCTTCTATAGCAGCATCCACCTCTTCTTTGAAAGCAGGCATCTCAACCCTCGTCCTCCTGTAGAATATGGTAATTTTTTCGCAGCCTTTAATCCTTTTTGCGCACCTTGCAGCATCTACAGCAGCATTACCGCCCCCTATGATTCCAACATGGTTGCCTATTTTCACCTCTTTGTTAAGGTTCACATCTTTTAAAAAGCTCATCGAATCTAAAACACCCTGCGCATCTTCGTTCTCTATCTGCAGTTTACGTGATTTAAAAGCTCCGGTGGCGATAAATATGGCTTTGTAGTTGTTTAATAATTCATCAAAGGCTATATCTTTGCCAATCATGGTATTTGTTTTTATTTTTACTCCCGAGTTTTTAATATGCGCTATATCAATGTTCAATATATTCCTGGGCAGCCTGTATTCAGGAATGCATACTGCAAGTGCCCCACCCAAAACCTCAAGTGCCTCAAAAATCGTAACATCGTACCCCATTTCAGAGAGATAGTAACCTGCGGTTAATCCTCCTGGACCTGCCCCGATTATTGCAATCTTGTCATTACCGGATAAATCTATTTCGATTTTATTTTTTGTTTCCGGGTATAAGTCATTTGCAATTGCATAGTCCGTAACAAATCTTTTAAGGGCTCTGACAGAAATAGGTTCTGCCCATTTTCCGGCCTGACATTTTGACTCACAGGGGTGGTGGCAAACTCGGGCAACAACAGAGGGAAGTGGATTGTCTTTTAATATTATATCGAATGCTTCTTTATACCGTTTTTCAGCAATGAGCGCAGTATAGGTAGAAGCTTCTGTATCTATTGGACAGGTGTGTTGACATGGGGATGAGATGATTTCTTTACATACTACGGCGGGACACCTCTTATATTTTATATGCGCTTCGTACTCATCGCGAAAATATTTAATGGTGGTGAGAATTGGGTTTGGTGCTGTTTTCCCCAGTCCGCAGAGAGACCCTATTTTTACTGCCTCAGCCAGCTCAATGAGTAGATCAATGTCCTCCAGGTTGCCTTTTCCTTCTGTTATGTCCGTTAGAATATCCAGCATCTGTTTTGTGCCAAGTCTGCAGGGAACACATTCACCGCACGATTCTTTTTGGGTAAAGTCAAGAAAATAGCGGGCTACATCCACGATACACGTATCCTCGTCCATAACAACCATTCCGCCTGAGCCCATCATTGATCCAGCAGCAGTCAGGGAATCGAAATCAACAGGAAGGTCCAGTAGATGGGTCGGAAGGCAGCCGCCTGAAGGACCGCCTGTTTGAACCGCCTTGAAGGCTTTATTATTTGGTATACCGCCGCCAATTTCGTAGATTATCTTGCGCAGGGAAGTACCCATTGGTACTTCGACCAGACCGATATTCGAAACCTGTCCGGTAAGGGCAAAAACTGCGGTTCCTGAACATTTCTCTGTCCCGGTCTTAGAATACCATTCAGAACCTGTCAGTATTATTCTGGGAACACTTGCGAGGGTCTTTACATTATCGATAGTTGTTGGTTTACTCCATAAACCGGAGTGAACTGGGAACGGTGGTCTGGGGCGCGGTCTTCCACTCTTTCCTTCTATGGAAGTTATAAGCGCGGTCTCCTCACCACAGACGAAAGCGCCTGCACCCTCCATAACGTTCATTTTAAAATTAAAGCTTGTCCCCATTATATTATTTCCTAAAAATCCCTTTTGTTCTGCCTGTTTGAGGGCAATCCTGAATCGTTTGACTGCTAATGGATACTCAGCACGTACGTAAATATAGCCTTCATCTGCCCCAATAGCATATCCGGCGACAATCAATCCCTCAAGGACACTGTGAGGATCGGCTTCAAGGATGCTTCTATCCATGAAAGCCCCCGGATCTCCTTCGTCTGCATTACATACCATGTACTTCTTTGACCCCGGTGCGTTGTGACAGAGCTCCCATTTTATACCTGTTGGAAAGCCTGCTCCACCCCTTCCACGAAGTCCTGCTTTTTTTATCTCTTCAATTACCTCTTTCTGCTTCATATTTAAAAGGACTTTTTTCAGTGCATTATACCCGTTCAATTCTAAATAGTCCTCTATATTTTCCGGATTAATATGACCACAATTCCGGAGTATGATCCTCTGTTGTTTTTTATAAAAGTTAATATCGCGATAGTCGGGAATGGATTTCCCGGTAATAGGATCTAAATAAAAAAGGTGCTCTACAGGTTTATTGTTGAGCAGGTGGGAATGAACAATCTCACGAGCATCTTCTACCCTCAACTCGGAGTAGAATATACCTTCCGGTTCGATGATTACAATGGGTCCTCTTTGACAAAAGCCGTGACACCCTGTTGGTACAATACTAACATCTTTGAGACCAATCTTTCTAATTTCTTCTTCGATTGTCTTCCTGATTTCAAGAGACCCTGATGAAATACAACCTGTGCCCTGGCAGATAAAAACCTTTATATTCTTATTTTTCATCTGATTCTCCCTTTTCTTTCCGAACGAATATCGCATGTATCTTTTTATTTGTGAGGCGGCCATGGGTAACATCATTTACCATCATGTTGGGTGCTAAGCCGCAAGCCCCTATACATGCCACTGTTTCCAGGGAATATTCAAGATCAGGTGAGGTTTCTCCTTCCTTGATTCCTATTAGTTTTTCTGTTTCTTCCAATATCCTCGGGGCCCCTCTCACATGGCATGCAGTCCCACGGCACACCATCACATGTTTTTTACCCTTTGGTGTGAAACGAAATTGCCCGTAAAATGTGGCTACGCTGTATACCCGACTTTCCGGAACCCTTATAAACCCGGCTATATCGAGCATTATGTTCTCAGGAAGGTACCCATACTCGTTCTGGGTATGTTGTAAGATGGGTATTAATTCGTGTTGTTTGCCTGTATAAGATGAAAAGATCTTTTTCAGCCGTTCTTCCATGAATATCTTCCTTACAAGTTTTTTATAATAAAGTCCTCTATTGCAAAATAACCATGGGAATTTTTTAATTTATCGCAGTTCGATTTTCCGATATTAAGTGATATACCAGTGTATTCAGAAAGTTCTTTTGAAAGAAAAGTGCCGATAGAAATAGCAAAGGAACCGTCTATGACCGATGTATCAGGAATATTAATAAATATTCTTTCATCTTTTTTAAAAGGTTTGATTTTTGCCATAGTATTAAAGATGGCGATAATGCGGTCTTTTACAGTAGGGATTGTTCGCTGGGTTACAGCGCCTAAAATATGAATGTTTTTTTCCAGGTATTTGGTTTTTCCCTCTTCTGTTATTTGAGTCGCTTTCCCATTTATGATGAGTTTATCTACGGTAGCTCTACAGATTACGTCTGCAGGAGCCAGCTCCTCTGATATCATTTCCGTTCCTGTTTTTTTTACCACAGGTTCAGACATTGATACTACTATTTTATCATAAATATCTATAATTTTTTCAAGCCTTTCAATTTCTTGAGCATATTTTCCGTCTTCTGGCTTGAATATGTATGATATTTTAAAAAATTTTTTTACTTTTTCATTATTCCTGGCAAAGGACTCTATTATCGCATTTATTCTTTCGTCTTTTGTCCGGATCTGTTCTAAAAGGAATACAGGATACCTGGCAAATTGAGATGCTTTAGAATGCTGGGTTTTATCAATAATAAATACGATATTTGCAGTCGCGTTTTCATATCCCTTGCCATTTGCCAGAAGAGTAAAGGCAAGCAGAAAAGTCCTTACAAGTTTTCTTTTATCGGGGTCGTTATCTGTAGATAAATTAAAATCTATCTGGTAATCAAGGATCAGCATGAAGGGAAAGCCGTACTTTTTAACAAAATATCCGAATTCTCCTCTGATGTTTATGGTATTATTATTCTGATGAATGTCATTTTTTATTGAATGGATATCGGACAGTAAAAGTAACTCTGTTTCTATCTCCTTTTTTTTGGTACGCATCAACATCTTGATAGATTGTTCAAGGCGCTTATCCTGAGTTAAGAGGATTGATTTTTTATACATTTTACCATTTGCCTGTTTGCAGGTATTCGTTGATCCCTGATGCAGCGTTTCGAGCATGACCCATAGCAAGTATGACTGTAGCTGCGCCAAGCACTATGTCACCAGCGGCAAAGACGCCTTTCTTTGATGTTTTTCCGGTCTCAGTATCAGCTTCTATATTACCATGACTTCCCACTTTGATGTCAGGTGTCGTCCGCGGGATCAGCGGGTTAGGACTGTTTCCAATAGCCACTACTACTGTATCGACATCGATGGTGAACTCGCTGCCCTTGATTGGCACAGGTCGTCTACGCCCGCTTTCATCAGGCTCACCGAGCTCCATCCGTATACACTCCATCTCTTTGACGCGCCCGTTTTCGTCGCCACTATATCTTACAGGGTTATGAAGCAGCTTGAAAATCACGCCCTCTTCTTCTGCGCGTTCAATCTCTTCATCGCGTGCCGGCATCTCTACGCGTGAGCGGCGGTAGATATTGTAGACCTTTTCAGCGCCGAGCCTCAGTGCTGTTCGCGCAGAATCCATCGTCACATTACCGCCTCCGATCACCGCTACTCGCCCCACATCGACGATTGGCGTATCGTAGGTCGGGAATTCGAATGCCCTCATTAAATTGTTGCGAGTTAGGAATTCGTTGGCTGAATATATCCCGGTGAGGTTTTCACCGGGAATCCCCATAAAGTAAGGGAGTCCTGCACCCGTACCGATAAAGACGGCCCCATATTCCTCCAGCAGGGAATCAACTGTTCCAAGTTTTCCCACTACATGGCTAAGCTTAAGCTCAACGCCCATCTTCTGAAGAATCTTAACTTCCGCCCAGACGATCCTCTTTGGCAGCCGGAACCCCGGTATTCCGTAAAACAACACACCGCCAGGTGCGTGAAATGCCTCAAACATTGTAACCTCGTGTCCTGAACGCCTGAGGTCTGTTGCTACTGTGAGCCCTGCAGGACCGGAACCTACTACCGCCACTTTTTTACCGCTGGGTGGTGCTAAAGAGGGCAGCGCAATCTTACCGTGGTCACGCTCCCAGTCAGCGATGAACCGTTCAAGCCTTCCGATTGCAACTGGTTCACTGCGGTGTTTAAGCACACAGGTCGCTTCGCATTGCTCTTCCTGTGGGCAGACCCGGCCGCAGATCGCGGGCAGCATATTATATTTCTTCATGCTTTCAATAGCTCTCTGGAAGTTTCCTTTTGCTATGAATTCAATGAACTCAGGTATGTTGATGTGAACGGGACAGCCGTCAATACAGGAGGGTTTCTTACATTGTATACAGCGGTTGGCTTCGGTGATTGCCTGCTCTACTGTATATCCCAGCGGAACTTCATCGAAATTTTTTACACGTTTATCCGGGTGTTGCTGCGGCATTGGCTGGCGTGGTATTTTAACTCGTTCCTTCGGTGTAATCTCTTTAAACTTAGCGGCTATCTCTTGCATGTCGATTGCTCCCATTGTCCAAAGTCTACTTATTTTTACAATTCAGCCTCAATTTGGCATCGGTGCGACCTTTTAAACAGTTCGTACGCTTCGTGCTCCTGCTTTCGGTATAGAGTTAGCCTGCGCATAAGCAGGTCAAAATTAACGGCATAACCATCAAACTCAGGACCATCGACACATACGAATTTTGTTTCACCACCTACTTCAACACGGCAGCCTCCGCACATGCCGGTGCCATCGATCATGATCGGGTTCAAGCTAACAATTACCGGTATCTGATAAGGCCTTAATGTTTCCACAACGAATTTCATCATAATTACAGGACCGATCGCCACACATAGGTCAGGATTTCCCTGTTCTTCGATATAGTTCTTTAAAAGATCGGTCACAAGCCCTTTAGCACCATATGACCCATCGTCGGTGCAGATGTTTACCTCATCCGAGGTCTTTCGCATCTCATCCTCCATAATTAATAAGTCTTTGGTTCGCGCTCCGAGTATGGTAACTATATGGTTGCCGGCTTTCTTCATAGCCTTTGCGATCGGGTAACATGGTGCGATTCCAATGCCTCCTCCAACTATTACAACAGTCCCAAAATTATTAATATGAGTAGGTGAACCGAGCGGTCCAATAATGTCTTTCAGTTGGTCACCGGCTTTCAGTGTAGCAAGATGTGCTGTTGTCTTTCCCACCTCTTGAACAATAAGAATAAGCTCACCCCTGTCGGGATCGGCGTCGGCGATTGTAAGAGGGATTCGCTCGCCGTGATCATCAATTCGAATAATAACAAATTGTCCCGCCCGCCGCACATTTGCGATATCAGGGGCATAAATTCTATAACGGTTTACTTCGGGTGCTATGCGCATGTTTTCCAGTATCTCATTGTTCTGCGGCATGATCGATTTCTCCTTATATTATATGATGATAAAGGCCAGTATTTCATCTGGATGGGACGGATGGTAAATCACGAAATGAAAAAAAGTATTTGAAGCAAGAGCTTTTAAAGTCATACTAAGGTCTCCTCTGTCTGTAAGTCATTAAAATATACAATAGATTAATAAATATTCATAGAAAAAAGTTTGAACCTCGATGAGAAATTAAAATTGTAGAAAAATTCAAATAAAAATATTA
The DNA here is from genome assembly GCA_030603285.1 of Spirochaetota bacterium. Lineage (GTDB taxonomy): Bacteria > Spirochaetota > B62-G9 > B62-G9 > DRHN01 > JAUVYC01. The sequence continues at coordinate 12,060 of JAUVYC010000001.1, read as the reverse complement.
GATTATAGTTGTTAATAAGATAGGGGTGATTAATATGAAAAAGAGAAGCAGTATTTATTTCGTTCTTGCGATTATTATTACGGCTGTGTTTTTTTTCCTTCTAGGTATGGGATCCAGCCCTGATAGGGGGAAATCAGAGGAAGCGGCTCCTGTTTCTACAATTATTATCAAAGATGAAGGCGGATTCACAACCGCAATCAGTGAGGTTGCAAATATTCTGACTTCTGCTGTTGTTCATATCGATGTAACAGGAACTGTTATACAAAAGGCTCCACAGCGGCCATTTGGAAATGATCCGTTTTTCAAGTATTTTTTCGGGCCCCCTTATGAGACAGAGCGTGAGGTGCCTGTACAGGCCATGGGAAGCGGTCTGATTATCAGTAAAGACGGCTATATAATTACAAATAATCATGTTGTTCAGAATGCTGATACAATAAATGTAGAGCTTTACGATGGAACCAAACACCAGGCTAAACTCATTGGTAAAGACCCACGCACTGATCTCGCAGTAGTGAAGATCGACCCGACGCCGGATATGAAGTACGCAAGTTTTGGGAATTCCGATATGTGTAAAGTGGGTGAGTGGGTTGTTGCAATCGGTTCTCCCCGAGGTCTGGACTGGACCGTTACCGCAGGAATCATCAGCGCGAAAAACCGGACGAACATCGGTGCACTCGGACCTACAGGATATGAAGATTTTATCCAGACAGATGCAGCAATTAATCCCGGGAACAGCGGAGGACCGCTCATCAATCTTAAAGGAAAAGTCATTGGGATTAATTCTCTCATCGTTTCAGCTTCAAGAGGCTCGGAAGGGCTTGGGTTTGCAATACCATCAAATATGGCAAAGGCTATTTCTGATTCCCTTATAAAGCATGGAAAAGTTGTTCGGGGATATCTTGGTGTTAATATCCAGGATGTTACCCCTGATATAGCAAAGAATCTGAAGCTGGGGAAAAACTTTAAAGGGGTAATTATTGCGGATGTTCTGCCTGACGGGCCTTCAGCAGAGGCAGAAATTGAACAGGGAGACATTATTATTGCATATAATGGAGAAAAAATAGAAAATGTCACTCAGCTGCGAAATGCGGTTGCAGAAACCACACCCGGCACACTGGCCAAAATTACATTACTCAGGAATAAAAAGGAACTTGAGATAACAGTTAGGATTGGTGAGCTGGAAAAAATACGGCAGGAGGCCAGGGTAGATAAGGAGAGTGATCTTTTAGGCTTAACTGTTGAAAAGGTTACAGATGAAATTGCACAGCGTATCAGGCTCAGAACAACGACAGGAGTTATTATCACCGATGTAAAGCCCGGGAGCGCGGCGGCAAATACTGCATTATATAAAGGTGATATCATATTCAGAGTTGGAAATAAATCGGTAAATAATCCAAAGGAGTTCAATTATCTTGTCAAGGAAGCTGCGAAAGATGGTGAGGTATTGTTCCTTGTGAGAGACGGCAGAACCACAAGAGTAGGGTACATCGTAGTACCGGTAGGATAAGTTCTTCATGCAGGCTTTCATGCAGGCTTTCATGCAGGCTGTAGACATATTATTCTTTTATATAATGACATCCGATTGCTTTATTATTCCTCCGGGCAAATTGTGCTATCATATTCGCAACCATGATTCCATTCCTTAATTCAATCTTTGCCTTTGTTAAGTTAGTATTCCGGTAATAATCCGTTATGCGGGCAAACAGGTTTCCCAGGTCGGATTCTGCTCTTAACAGTCTTGTTTCTGTCCGTATAATCCCTACATAGTTCCACATGGTACTTTTCAGGTTGTTCCAGTCCTGGAGGATAAGAAGGGGGTCATTATTTGTTGTATTTAAATTTTTAGGGTATATCCAGTCTGCTATATCAGGAAAGAACTCCTCGTGTTTCGGGGCTTTTGATGCTCGGATCCCGGCGCGCTCACCATATACAAGCCCTTCAAGAAGAGATACCGAAGCCAGCCTGTTTGCACCGTGAACTCCTGAACAGGAAGATTCTCCTACCGCATAAAGCCCGGGCAGCGTTGTGTTTCCATAATCACCGATAAGGACCCCTCCGCAAAAGTAATGTTCTGCCGGTACAACCGGGATTGGCTCTTTTTCAATATTGATTTTATGTTTCATGCACTCTTCATATATCCCGGGAAATCGATTGTGAATATTTAAATTCTTTTTTTTATAATGCGCAATATCAAGGTATACATAGCTGCTTTCAGTCCGCGCCATCTCATTATAAATTGCACGCGTCACTTCGTCACGTGGAGCAAGGTCTTTCCACCTCGTCGAATACTTTTCCATAAACACTTCACCATTTTTATTAAGCAGCCTGCCTCCTTCTCCTCTCAGTGCTTCAGATATTAGAAACCTGCTCTCTTCCTCTGAGTAAAACATTGTCGGATGAAACTGAACATACTCCATATTGGTTACATCTGCGCCTGCCCTGTAAGCCATTGAGATGCCGTCTCCTGTAGCGCAGTCCGGATTTGTGGTAAACTGATAGAGTTTACCGATTCCTCCAGTGGCAACTATGGTCGCATCAGCAAGCATGGTGTAAACCCCTCCTGTTGAATTATTAAGAGCATAGCATCCCAGACATAAATTATTTTTATACTTTAAAAGAGGGTTTTTTGAATGATGGTGGCTTGTTATCAAGTCTATTGCAGTAAAATCGTTAAGGAAAGTAATATTTTTTATTGTTTTAATCTTTTCGAGAAGTTTTTTTTCAATTTCAAAGCCTGTCATGTCATAGTAGTGAAGAATCCGTTTTCTTGTATGTGCAGCTTCCCTGGTAAAATGAAAACTCCCATCACTATTCTTTGAAAAGGATACTCCAATGTCTCCTATGAGAAAGTCAAGCACAAGGGACGGCCCTTCATCAGCTACAATCTTTACTGCCTCCGGATTTGATATTCCGTCTCCGGCTTTCATTATATCTTCATAAAGCAGTTCTTTTGTATCGTTTTCTCCGATTACAACAATTCCGCCCTGGGCATAAAGGGTGTTGGATTCCATTGGATCCGATGTTTTTGTGATGAGAAGAACGTTTTTTCCTGAGGCACTTGCAGTTATAGCTGATGTACACCCTGATATTCCACTCCCAATAACAAGAACTTCTGTTTTTTCTCTTGTCATGTTTTGACTCTCCAGGAATTAGCGATGTAGGGGCAGTTCATGAATTGCCCCTACATATATAAATAAAAAAGACGGTCTGTTCTGTCTGGTTATTTTATGAACAGGGATTTAATTTTTTCTTTTACCTCGGCATATTGATTTCCACTCATTCGTTTTGCACCGGTTTTTTCAACCAGCGGCTGTGTATTTATCCGGTATATTCTTTCTTCTAAAGACTGCTGTCTTCTGATACCATCAGGAATTTCAGGATGAATTCCAATAGCTTTTTTGATATCCTCTGGAAATTTGCCTGGATCTGCTGTCTCATATATGACAGCGGGTTCGATATACTTTCCATGTGTATATTCTTCATAGGATTTCCAACCAACTGCGCCGTGAGGATCAAGAATGATTCTGTATTTATCATAAACACCCCGGATTGTCTCATAATGCTTTTCATTGCTTATACTAACAGAATAAATATCGTTTCTCATTTCCTTTAAATCCGGCATTTTGTCAATTATTCCGGCATGGGTTACTCTTTTCATCTTTTCATCTCTTTCATCGTATATATGTCCTCCGTAAAATTCAATAAGCCGGGCAAGATTAGACGGATGAGAGACAATCATTGCAGTTGAAGGAGACCATATTGAAGGCTCTACAATATAGTGACCTGAGTACAGGAACTCAGAATATTCCTTATTTTCATTTACACCGCAGACAATTTTTTTAATCGGGAGCCCCATTTCTTTGGCAATAACTGTACCCATCATGTCCCCAAAATTCCCGGACGGGATACTCGTTGTAAACTTGTCTCCGCCCAGGTTCAGTCTTGAGTATGCAAAAAAGGGATACACTGCCTGCGGAAGCAGCCGACCAATGCTTATTGAATTTGCTGAGGTAAATCGATCAGGATCGTTAAAGCATTTAGATGCCAATTCTCTATCACTCAACAGGTTTTTTGCAATTTCCTGGCACACATCAAAATCTCCATTTACGGCAAATGCATATATATTTTCCTTTAAAGTCGTCATTTGTCTCCGCTGATGATCGCTTATAGCATCTTCCGGAAAAAATACGATATTCGATACATTCCCAAGACCGTGGAGTGCATCTGCAACAGCTCCGCCTGTATCACCGCTTGTTGCAACAATAACTGTTCTCTTTAAGCCGCTTTCTCCCAGGAAATGATTTAATACCCTCCCGAAAAAGCGTGCAGCAAAATCTTTAAATGAGTATGTTGGGCCCTTTGATAACCACATGATATTTGTGCCGCCGGTTACTTTTTGAATTTCAACTGGAATTACCGTCTCATCATAAACATCTTCCAGTATGGTGATAAAATCATTTTCACGAATATCCGGGGATATGTATGAGAATAGCACTGAAAAGGCAATTTCAGCATAGCTCTTTGTTTCCATATTTCTTATTTCATTAGAAGAAAGCTTTGGAATGTCGCTTCTTGCCATCATGTAAAGACCGTAGTTTGATGCCAGACCATTAAGGAGCGCCTGCCTGAAACCGACATTTTCATGATAGTTGTTGGTGCTGTGGTAAAGAATAGCCATCTTCAATCCCTTTTTTACACAGTGCAAACTTAAAGCATTTTATATGATAATATAAATTTTTTCAGAGAATTTTAAAACTATAAAAATTTGTCAGAGTTCAATGAATATCCCAGCATTTTTGCAAGCTCAATGAAGTGTTTCGGATATGGAGCTGAAAATGTCATGGGTAAACCGGTTCTCGGATGGGTGAACTTGATCTCTTTTGCGAAAAGTGCGATATATTCAGCCTGGTGGGATTTTCTCGCATAGAGGATATCCCCGATAACGGGATGCCCGATGCTCGCTGCATGTACACGGATTTGATGAGTCCTTCCTGTTTTCGGTATAAACTGTACCCAGGATGTTTCGTTTTTAGCATCAATAACTTTGTAAGATGTGACGGATTCTTTTCCGGTCCCCACGGCGGTAAATTTTTTCCTGTTTCTTGTACTTCTTGAAATAGGTTTATCAATGATACCCTGTTCCGGAATAACAATCCCTTTTACTATTGCTTCGTAAGCCTTTTCTGTCTTTCTCATAGAGAATTGCTGTGCAATATTGGAATGTGCTCTATTATTTTTTGCGATAAGGAGAATTCCTGAGGTATCTTTATCAAGCCGGTGAACAATACCCGGCCTTTTTTCACCTCCAATGGTTGAAAGAGACCCTGTTTTGCCCAGATAATGAATTAAGGCATTCACAATTGTATCATTTGTGTGTCCATGGGAAGGGTGGACCGGGATTCCGGGCTGCTTATTGAGTACAAGAATATCACTATCTTCATACAAAATATTTAAGCTGATATCAGCCGGTTCCAGGGAGGAGTCTTTTGGTTCAGGTATTTGTACTGTTACTGTGTCGCCTTTCCAGAGACGGTAGTTTGATTTTTTTCTGGCGGTATTTACAAGTACACATGGAGTTTTTTCATCCTGAATATACTTTTGAATCAGGGATCTTGAAAGAACGACGAGTTTCTCTGTTAAAAATATATCAAGCCTTTTATGGGTATCATTTTCAGATATATGAAACAAATAACTGCCGTTAAGCTCTTTCCTGTTCAGTTTTGCCTCCGAGGGAAATGATAATTATCAGAAGCAGAACAATCCCTACCAGTACGCATGAATCTGCGACGTTGAATGTAGGCCACCTTCTCATGTGAATCCCCAGGAATTTGATGGCGATGTCAGGGAAATCAAAATCAAGAAAGTCCACAACACTTCCTCTTGCAATTCTATCGATCATATTACCCACTGCCCCTCCAAAGATCAGTCCCATGGCCAGGACCGACGCCTTTACTGTCTTTGGAAGAGAGAAAAAAATATAAAGTATAATACCAAGAGCCACAATCGAAATGATAATAAGGAGAACAGCCTTGTATGGTGATGGATTGTGGGCGAAAAGGCCAAAAGCAATGCCTGAATTTAAAATATAGGATATTGTAAAAAAATCTCCAATTACCCTTATTGTCTGGTGCAATTCCATTGTGGATTTAATAATCCATTTTGTAATTTGATCAAAGGCGATGACAATAATACTTACAATGATAAATATTTTTATTCTTCTGCTGTTCATTTGAAAGTCCTCATTGTTTGTAGATTTCAATAATATTAATATAACTCTTTTCGATAGGTGATTCTATTATCATTAAATGCTATACTCAGGGAAATTCCGATAGTTGAAAAAATGATGTATCGATATTCAAGGGGAGTAAAGGTTCCTTTCTTGCCGGTAACCCCTCTATATGCAGTAAATCCAAGAAAGCTGAACAGAAGGCTTGGAGGTAAAGAGATGAAAAAAATTGTTTCAAATCTTCTTAACTGCGTTTCCTGGTACTCAACATTATCTTCAGTAAAAGACCACCTGCAAAGCAGGTGGTGGTTTTCAAGCCAAAAGGAAGCCACTTCCAAAGGAGGTGGCTTCCTTTTGGCATAGAAGTTGTGTGCTATCACAGAGGACGGCAGGACTACTGTGGAAGAAATTAAGAAAGGCATGTCCCCTGCATAGGCTGTGTTTTTCCATACCACAATTAAAAGGATAAGAAACAGTATGATAAATGTTCGAATAGTTTTCATAACAAATTACGATTGATTTCCCTTGAAAATCAGGGATAAATGATTATAACATTAAACGTAATTATTCAAATATTAGCCATTAAATATTTAATCCCAGTATTTACTGTAAAACAGGGATAAGTCTTCTTTCACTGATGCAGGAATTAAACTTTTATCCGTAATAAGAGCATACTTTGCTGCTTCATTACATCTGCAGGGTGCCACTTCCGGTAATTTCTCAATGAATCTTTTTATAATTCTCCCAGCAGCTTTTGTATTAGCCTTCAGGTTCTCAACCACCATTTCGATGGTAACATCCTCCTCGTCTTTTTTCCAGCAATCATAATCAGTTGAAAGTGCCAGCATCCCATAACATATTTCTGCTTCACGTACAAGTTTTGCCTCCGGAAGTGCTGTCATCCCTATGACCCCACCGCCCCATGATCGATAAAGTTTACTCTCTGCCCGTGTTGAAAAGAGGGGTCCTTCCATGCATACATACGTTTCATTTTTATGTACTCTGTATCCCAGTGATTTTACTGTTTCGTACAGTAATTTGCTGAGATCCGCACAGAAAGGGTCAGCAAAAGATACATGCCCTGCTACCCCGTTGCCGAAAAAGGAATTGTCTCTTATTTTTGTTCTATCAATTATTTGATCAGGTATCACAATATCTCTTGGTTTTATTTCTTCTTTAAGACTTCCAACAGCACTTATTGACAGGATTCTCTGTACCCCCAGTTTTTTAAGAGCCCAGATATTTGCCTTAACAGGAATTTCTGAAGGAAGGAGCCTGTGACCAACACCGTGTCTTGGAAGAAACGCTACTTCCGTATTGTCAAACCGGGCAAACTTGATACTATCAGATGGATTTCCGAATGGAGTTTTTACATCCATGCTTTTTGTTATGGTAATATCATCGATTTGATATAGGCCAGTACCTCCAATAATTGCAGTTCTCATCTTATCCATTTATACCCTCCTGCTATATGTTAATATTTCTTTACCTGCTCTTAAACTCCCTTTTATATTGAATACCTTATTTCTTGATTTTTCACCCCTTATTATTGAAATATTATTTTTTGGAACTTTATAGTAATCGGAGATGATCTTAATGGCATCAGAATTAGCTTCTCCCTGTACAGGTTTTTTTTGTGTATATAGATGAATTTCATTGTTTTTAACAACTATACCTCTTTGCGAACTTCCTGTATGCATCTTTATTTTAATGGCATATTCTTTTTCTTTTTTCATGCCGTCCCTCGTAACTCAAGATAGTTAATTATATGCCTCCCTTTTTATATTCAGTGATTTTCCCTTTTTCCATTGTATAGAAATCTGCATTTTCTTTTAAAACCATGCGGTTGTGACTGGCAATAATAACCGCCGAACCCCTGCTGTTCTGTTCATACAATAAGCTTATTATATCATCTGTTGATTCATTATCAAGTTCTGAACAAGGCTCATCTGTAAAAATGAAAAGAGGTTTTTTTACAAGGGCCCGGACAACCATTACCTTTTTTATTTCCCCTCCTGAAAGTTCACATGGTTTAAAATTTTTTTTATTTATTAACTTGAGTTTTTCGAGAAGATAGTGGGCAGAGGATTTTAATTCTTTTATACTCCTTTTATAGAACGAATTGGGGGAGAGCACATTTTCGAGCACTGTTAGTTCTTTTATAAGGAGTGTATTTTGAGGTGCATATCCAATAAATTGTTCACGAAATTTGGAAATTGTATTGTCATTTGACGTGGAAACATGGATATTTCCGTAAACAATTTCTCCATGTGTTGGATACATTATGCCTGCAAGAAGTGAAAGAAGGGTTGTTTTGCCGCTGCCGGTTGGACCAGAAATTAATGTAAAACTGCCCTCATTTATATCAATACTTACATTCTTTACTGCATCAATTTTATATCCTTTATTTATAGAACCAGAATATACTTTTGATACGGAGATTGCTTTTATACTCAAAATGAACCTCCCAAAAGATCGGGAATATCATTTTTTAAAAGAAAAGAGACAATAACTATTGTGATAACAAGTTCTATAATGATCACGCCTGATATAGTTTGTCCTCCTAAGCCAATTAATTTTATCAGTTCAATTCTCTTTATTCCTTCCAGAAAATATGGAAGATACAGGATTTTTGAGATAATAAGAAGGATTACGCAGAGGATACCGGCAAAAGCCCCAGCACTGGAAATAAAAAGTATTTCTATGGAAGACAGAAAGAGTATATCAGATTTCTGAGCACCATGCATCCGTAATATTCCCAGCTCCTGTGCTCTCATGCGAATAAATAAAATTGAAACTGCTGCAAGTAGAATTATACAGATAAAAAGAACAGAAAAAATAATAATATAAAAAAATGTTTGTATAGCTTTAAAGTCCGGAAATCGTAAGAAGCTATTTGAGATGTTTACCAGAAAAAGTGCCTGTGAAATAAAGAAGGCCATAACAAAATAAAGTATAGAGTTGAGCCGTTTCCTTTTAATATTTGTAATTGAAAGCCATACAATGTTCCAGAACATTTTTCGATAAATTTTCCTATATATAATGAAACCCCGACACTGCTGCCGGGGTATATGGGCGATACTGGATTTGAACCAGTGACTTCTACCATGTGAGGGTAGCACTCTGCCGCTGAGTTAATCGCCCTTTATTCCATTATAATATAATAAATAATCTTGTTGTAAAGAAAAATTTTCTATAAATATTACATTTTAAAACAAAATATCTGTTTAACTGATTATAAATCTTTTATCCTTTTCCGGAAAATTATCAACTTCTTCCTTCATATTTTCATATCCCTTTCTTCCAAGCATACCATAGGCGTAGTTTTTTCCTGCTTCTACACCGGGCTGATCAAGGGAGTTAACATTGTAGAGATATCCGGCAAATACTGTTTGAACTTCATAAAGATAGAAGAGCTGTCCGATTGTATAAGGATTAATTTCCGGAAGAGTTATTTCGATATTTGGTCTTCCCGATTTTACCAGTGCAAGGACTGTTGCCTGCTTTTCTGCATTAAAAAGTTCATTGAGCGTATGCCCGCCGAGGTAAGAAGCTCCCTCATAAGATTCATAGAGAGATGGTATGTTGAGGAAAATCTTAAAAGTGTCAACACTCAGGATGGTAATTATTTTATCAAACGGACCTTCACAATAAAGCTGTATCTGGGAGTGCTGATCTATTGCGCCTACAGCTTTTATCGGTGTCTGGCCTGCATAGACAACTTCGCCGCTCAGTGAATTTTTTTTACCGAGGCTTTCCGCTAAAAGCTGCCGGTACCAGACTGATATTTCTGCAAGAGCAGTTGAATACGGCATCACTACTGCCATGTTTACTCCGTTTCGTGTATGCAGGTGGAAATGTATAACTGCATTCATGTATGCAGGGTTTTTGAATATATCCTCATTCTTACAGAGCTTATCCATATAAGCAGCTCCCTCAAGAAGTGAATCGATATCAATTCCCATTAAATATGCCGGGAAAAGTCCTACTGCACTGAGTACAGAGAACCTTCCCCCGACTCCTTCCGATATGCTTAATGTTTTAATCCCGAGATCATCCGCAATTTTTCTCATTGTTCCTTTTGATGAATCTGTTGTTGCAATAACCTGCTTTTTAAAATTCTCTTCACCGATTTTTTCAACCATGAACTTTTGAAAAAGGAGGAAGTTAGCCATTGGTTCAGCAGTGTTCCCTGATTTAGAAATAATATTCACTGCTGTTTTTTCTGGATCAAGTATGTCAAATAATCCTTTTATTTCGTCGGGGTCAATATTCTCTACAAAGAAAATCCTCGGAGTTTTTCTTACTGTATCCGGTAGAAGATTGTAAAATTGGTGAGTGAGAGATTTTATGAGCGCTATACCCCCGAGGGATGACCCACCGATTCCGATTACGAGGAGATTCTCAAAATTATTTCCCATATCTTTTTTTACAGAGTCTCCGGTTTTTTTAACATTTTTCACTTCATTTTTCCTGTATGGGAGCTTATAAAAAGCAAGTTCTCCATTTTTTCTTTTTGATGTTAATGTACGGTGAATTTCTGAAGCCTTTTGCCTGTATGATTCTATTTCTTCGAGGGAAATTCCTGCAGGGCTTTTAATTCTATCATTCATAACATTATTAAAATCATAAATAATTGATTTTTTAATCATTTTTCCTCCTTCATGTGAACATAATTCTTAAATTCAAATTCATTATAATAGTTCCAAAACCTATTTTCAAGTTTAATTGCTATAATTATTCTTATTTCAATTGAAATTATGTAGATTTACTGGTAATCTACAAAACCATGAAGTATTTTTCTTTTCTTCTGCTGACTCTTTTTCTTTTGCCGTTGATTCTTTACGCTGCCCAAAGTGAATATGTATTTTTTATTCTTACTCAGGGGTATCCATATAAGCAGATTGGGTTCTCATCACGAAAACACGAAGAAGTATGTCTGAAATTCGGAGATAAGGTAAGAATTGAAGATGAGTACGTTCGTGGGAATATTACCTGGTTCCGCTGCTATAGAGAGCCGTATTTTTTTTATCTTCCTGAGGGTTTTATTGTTAAGAAAGCGACAGGCATACATTATGACAGCCATGGAAATATAAAGATAGGAAAAGAAATAGTGGATAAACGAAACGCGCTTCCTGTGCTTTACAGGCCGAATGACCTTATCCCGGTTCCTTTGAGATACAGTGCAGAGGGGTATGAAAATAGGGTTCTATTACTAAGAAAAGAGGCAGAAGAAATATTTTCCCGTATGATCGAAGATGCCGAAAAAGATGGAGTAAAAATAAGGATCCTTTCTGCATTCAGAAGTGCGCAGTATCAGTCATACCTGTATTACAATTCCATTAAAAAGCGGGGAGTTTTGCAGGACAGTGTTGCCAAACCGGGGCATTCTGAGCATCAGCTTGGAACCACATGTGATCTCACAACAGACGAAATTAATAACGTGCTTTCACAGGATTTTGAAAATACTTGTGCGTATCAATGGCTGAAGGAGCATATCTCATACTATGGTGTATCACTTAGCTACCCTAAATACAAGGAGAGGGTAACTGGCTATAAATATGAATCCTGGCATTACAGGTACTGGGGAAAGGCAAGATGGGAGTACTATCAACGCAAGTACGGTTTATTCTTGAGCAGGTAATAGAGTGGGATGACGTAAAGTAGTAGGGGCAGGCCCATGTGCCTGCCCTAATGAAAAAATGATAGTAATATTTCGGGACATTTGCAAATTTTTGGTTTATTGTAAATATACCAGGTTAATCCATGTTAAAAAACTGTCAGTTTTGCGGGCGTGTCTTTACCCTTGACATATTGCGGGTACTGCTATTATT
>JAUVYC010000116.1 GCA_030603285.1 Spirochaetota bacterium | reverse complement strand
GATGAAACCTGGACGCTCAATTACCTACAGGCGGGATCCGGACTACTGGGGATGGCACCTTCCCGTCAATCGGGGCCGATATAATTTTGATACAATGCGTTTTGAATACTACCGTGATGAGACGGTCGTTGTTGAGGCATTTAAAGCGGGAAATTACGATTTTCGTTCGGAGAATGTTGCCAAGGTGTGGGCTACCGCCTACAAGGGGTCTGCATTTAATAAGGGACTCATTATAAAAGAAGAGGTGCCGAATGAAAGTTCGATAAGGATGCAGGCGTATGTCTTTAATACGCGGAGGTCTATTTTTCAGGACCCGCGTGTCCGTCAAGCACTTGCCTATGCATTTGATTTTGAGTGGACCAATAAGACCCTCTTCTATGATCAGTATACACGGACAAAGAGCTACTTTGCAAACTCAGAAATGGCCTCAAGCGGCCTTCCAGGCCCGGAAGAATTAAAGCTTCTTGGGCCTTTTAGAAACCAGCTTCCGGCTGAGGTCTTTACTAAAGAGTATAGTCCTCCTTCCACAGACGGTTCAGGTAATATCAGAGACAACCTTCAAAAAGCCATCAGTCTCCTGCAGGAGGCTGGCTGGAATCTCAAAAAAGGAAAACTGGTGAATAATAAAGGCGGACAGTTTGAATTTGAAATTCTCTTCTTTCAGCCAAGCTCGGAGCGTATTGCAATCCCCTTTAAAAAGAATCTCGAGCGGCTCGGCATTAAAGTAAATATCCGTACGGTTGACAGTTCGCAGTATATACACAGACTTGACGACTATGATTTCGATATGACGACTGTAGTGTGGGCTCAGAGTCTCTCCCCTGGAAATGAGCAGCGTGATTACTGGTCTTCAGCAGCCGCAGACCAACCCGGTACCAGAAATCTTGCAGGAATTAAAAGTCCGGTGGTGGATGCATTGATTGATAAAATAATATCAGCTCCTGACAGGAAAAGCCTTGTTACCGCTTGCAGTGCTCTGGACAGGGTCCTTCTCTGGGGACACTATGTAATCCCTCAATGGCATATACAAATCTATCGTATCGCATACTGGAATATGTTCGGGAAACCCATGATAAAAACAAAATATGCCCTCGGCTTTTCAGATACATGGTGGGTTGACAGCGAAAAAGAGAAGGCTCTAAAGGGCCGGAAGTAATTCTGCAGATTTTAGTACCTTACTATAAATCCATCTCAGTCTTTTTATTTCTGGAGTATAATCCTATGATAAACTATATTATACGGCGCATTCTGCTCATCATTCCCACTCTTTTGGGCATTATGATCATTAATTTTTTCATTATTCAATCAGCACCGGGCGGGCCTGTTGAACGGCTCATTGCGCAGGTAAAAGGTTCTGCAGTACGAGCAACAGAAAGAATCAGCGGCAGTGGAGGCGGAGCAGAATATGGGCCTCCTTCCGTCCCTGTAAGTGAAGGGGCAGTAACCAGAAAATACCGCGGTTCTCAGGGGCTTGACCCTGAATTCATAAAGGAAATTGAAAAACTCTACGGGTTCGATAAACCTCTCTATAAGAGATTTTTAATTATGATGGGAAACTACCTCAGGTTCGATTTCGGAGAGAGTTTTTTCAGGGACAGGAAGGTGGTAGATCTTGTAGTAGAAAAGATGCCTGTTTCTATCTCGCTGGGATTGTGGACAACAATGATCGTATATCTTATATCCATCCCCCTGGGGATAAGGAAGGCAGTGAATGACGGCACACGGTTTGATTTATGGACAAGCTTCATGGTTACAATTGCTTATGCCATACCGGGGTTTCTGTTTGCGATTCTCCTCATAATCTTATTTGCTGGCGGGAGTTATCTGAAACTGTTTCCATTAAGAGGACTTGTTTCTGAAGACTGGGGGATGTTTCCATGGTATTTAAAGATTGTGGACTATCTCTGGCATATTGTTCTACCAATAACTGCGAGCGTTATAGGAGGGTTTGCCGGTTTGACCATGTTTACAAAAAACGCATTCATCGAGGAGATAAACAAACAGTATGTAATAACAGCCCGTGCCAAGGGGCTTGGGGAAAAGAAAATACTCACCAGCCATGTCTTTCGAAATGCCATGCTCATCGTTATTGCAGGATTCCCATCAGCCTTTATCAGTGCGTTGTTTACCGGAACACTATTAATTGAAGTAATCTTTTCTTTAGACGGTCTCGGACTTCTTGGATTCGAAGCAGCAATCAATAGGGATTATCCTGTTGTTTTTGCGACATTGTTTTTTTTCAGTATGCTGGGGCTCGCTTTAAATCTTATCGGTGACCTGATGTATATGTTTATCGATCCCAGGATTGATTTTGAAAGCAGGGAGGTGTAGGTGGGAAAAGGCCGTCTTTTCTCTATCAAATTAAGCTCACGCCTGGGGCGCAGGCTTTACAATTTCAGATCAAATAAGCGCGCCTACGTGTCATTATATATCTTTTTAACCTTATTTATAATAAGCCTGCTTGGAGAGCTTGTCGCAAATGAGAAGCCCCTAATCATTCGATTTGACGGAAGATTCTATTTTCCCATCTTTAAGACATATTTAGAAACAGATTTTGGGGGTGATTTTGAGTTTGAGGTGGTATATCATGATCCCTTTATCCGGGGGCTCATTTTAGAAAAGGGGTGGATGATCTGGCCGATCATCCAGTATAAGTATGATACCATTGATTTTAATCTGGATGTTCCCACACCTTCTCCGCCGTCCCGTACACACTGGCTTGGCACCGATGATCGGGGGCATGATGTTCTTGCTGTGGTCATCTATGGGTTCAGAATATCCGTTATCTTTGGGCTTATTCTGACCGTTTTCAGTTCAGTTATTGGAATATCAACGGGTGCTGTCCAGGGCTATTTCGGAGGAATTCTCGACATTGTATTTCAGCGTTTTATTGAGATGTGGGCATCCATCCCCACACTGTATCTCATAATCATACTCACGAGCATTGTTGAGCCGACTTTTGGCCTTCTGCTTATAATTCTTCTGCTCTTCCGCTGGCTTTCACTGGTCGGTGTTGTTCGTGCTGAGTTCTTGAGAGTGAGAAACTTTGAATTTGTAAAAGCAGCCCGGGCATTAGGAGTTAGCAATTTTACCATCATATTCCGGCATATACTCCCGAATGCTATGGTTGCAACCTTAACTTTTCTTCCATTTATTCTGAATGGCTCTATCATTGCGCTCACTTCCCTTGATTTTCTCGGTCTCGGCCTTCCGCCGGGCTCTCCGTCTCTAGGGAGGCTCCTTGCACAGGGGAAGGCAAATCCTCATGCTCCATGGCTTGGGATTACAGCGTTCGTCATACTTTCTGTCATGCTCTCACTGCTGATTTTCGTCGGAGAAGGGGTGCGTGATGCATTTGACCCCCGAAAGGATATTTCATGATTATATTAAAGGTGAAAGATCTCTCAGTTTCTTTTCATACTGCCGGAAAAATAGTTGAAGCAGTCAAAAAGGGGTCATTTGCCATTAAAAGGGGTGAAATATTTGCTTTAGTTGGCGAAAGCGGCGCAGGAAAATCAGTCACAGCGCTTTCTATTATGAGGCTCCTGCCGCCCCGCAAGGCGTTTTTCCCTTCCGGATCTATTGTTTTTCATGATCACGAGTTAATGGGAGCTCCTGATGAACTTCTACAGAAGATACGGGGAAAGAGTATTTCCATGATATTCCAGGAGCCAATGACCTCCCTTAACCCTCTCCATACGATAGAAAAGCAGGTGGGTGAGAGCCTCATACTCCATCAGGGCTTTTCAGGTGAGCAGGCACGGCAGAAAACAATTGAGCTCCTGCGTCTTGTTCAATTTCCGGAAGCTGAAGGGCGTTTGAATGCCTACCCTCATCAATTATCCGGAGGCCAGAGGCAGCGTGTCATGATTGCAATGGCAATTGCAAACAATCCCGAGCTTCTCATTGCCGATGAGCCGACAACTGCCCTCGATGTTACCATTCAGGCTGAAATTCTGAGCTTGCTGAAGAGATTAAAATCCCGCTTTCGTATGTCATTGCTTCTGATCACCCATGATCTTGGAGTTGTACAAAAGATGGCTGACCGGGTTGCAGTAATGAAGGGGGGTGAGATTGTGGAGCTGGGAGATACCGACAGGGTATTTCAAAATCCTCAGCACCACTATACCAGATATCTTCTTGCATCTAATCTGCATGAAAGATCCAGGGAGTTCACCGGCAGGGAAGATGAGATTATCCGAACATGGAGTCTCAATGTATCATTTCCAATTTATAAAGGATTATTCAGAAGAACAAAAGGCTTTATAAGGGCTGTGAATGGAATATCACTCTCTATCAGTGGCGGACAGACTGTTGGGCTGGTAGGGGAGAGCGGTTCAGGAAAAACAACATTCGGGCTTGCTCTTCTCAGGCTCATCTCAAGCACCGGATCCATTCAATTTATGGGTAGTGAAATTCAGGGTCTCAAAAGTAAAGATATCAGGCCGCTCAGAAAAGAGATGCAGATTATTTTTCAGGATCCTTTTGAGAGTTTAAACCCCCGTTTAACTGTCGGCCAGATAATAGAGGAAGGTATTAAGGTGCATCATATTGAGGAACCGGGAAAAAAACCGGAACAATTAATTGCAGGTGTCCTGGAGGAGGTTGGTCTTGAGCCTGATATTCAGAACAGGTATCCACACGAGTTCAGCGGCGGACAGCGTCAGCGAATATGTATTGCCCGGGCTCTGGTTTTAAAGCCCCGCTTACTGGTACTTGATGAACCCACTTCATCTCTTGATATGTCTGTTCAGACGCAAATATTGAATTTGCTGAGAGACCTCCAGAGCAGATACAATTTAGCGTACCTCTTTATAAGCCATGATCTTCGTGTTATTCGTGTCCTGAGTCATGAGATATTTGTTATCAAAAATGGAGATGTTGTAGAGTATGGACCACCTGAAAAGATATTCAATGAACCTGAGCATCCGTATACAAAGGCTCTCATAAAAGCTGCCTTTGATCTGGAAATTTCAAGTTGATATTGAAAAGATTTATCTATTCCGCCACAGAGATTTAGATATTGTAAAAAACTTTATTTTCAAAAGGAGTGCTCATGCATGAAACGGGTTACGTATTCGCATTTTACTGCTTTAGACATGAGAGCCGGAAAAATAATACGGGCTGAAGATTTTCCGAAAGCCCGCGTACCGGCATATAAACTGTGGATTGATTTCGGTGATATCGGAATTAAAAAGTCGAGTGCCCGGATAACGAAGCTGTACCAAAAAGAGGATTTGCCGGGCAGATTTATTATTGCAGTTGTAAACTTTCCTCCAAAACAGGTAGCCGATTTTATTTCTGAGGTTCTGGTGCTGGGAATTGTACTTAAGAATGATGAGGTTTCCCTTCTGAATATCGATCACGATGTGCTTCCTGGTGCAAGAATATCCTGAATGTTCAACCTGTTCTTCAATTGTTATAAATTCAGGCAAATCATACCAGTAGTTTCTGGTATAAAATCAATCCATATCTGATTGATTTTTTATTAAAGCAGTAATACATTCATTCCTGAATGTCAGTACCTTGATCTTTTTGATTTTCTTGTCGATTACGGATTTACTTCCCGAATTCGGGCTGAAGATGATTTAATTAGAATTGTAAGGAGCGAATATGGAATGTAGAATTAAAAAAAATATGGAAATATGCAATTGTACGTATGAACCCTGTTCGAGAAAGGGCACATGCTGCGAATGTATTTCTTATCACCGGTCCATGAATGAACTGCCAGCATGCTATTTTACAAAACGGGGTGAGGCGTCATACAACCGTTCGATTGAAGCCTTCATCATGGATTATCAAAAGAGATAAAAATAGGAAATTATTGTGGGCGCTATTATAGTACTGCCTGAGGAAGTTTCAAGTAAAATTGCAGCAGGAGAGGTCATTGACGGGCCCTATTCAATTGTACGGGAGCTCATCGATAATTCTCTTGATGCGGATGCAACACAGATTAAGGTAACAGTAAACAACGGAGGAAAGGATTTTATCCTTGTATCTGATAATGGCGGCGGTATGTCAAAAGATGATGTTGTTCTGGCTGTTCAAAAGCACACAACCAGCAAAATAACGGATATTGAAGATTTGGACACTTTAACGACCATGGGGTTCAGAGGTGAAGCATTTTCAAGCATCTGTACAGTAAGTGATTTCACATTGCTTACAAAACGGGAAGAAGATGATATCGGAACAAAATTAACCTATTCTTTCGGAAAAGACTTTATAAATGAGCCTGCAGCAGCAAATAAAGGGACAGAAATTACCGTTAAAAACCTGTTTTATAATCTTCCGGCAAGACGAAAGTTTTTAAAAAGCAACAAGGCTGAAAATGCACGGATAAAGGATGAGGTTCTGAAAAAAGCCTTAAGTTTTTTTGAAAGGGGATTTTCTCTTAAAGCAGATGACCGGGTTATCTACAGCTTAATTCCCCGTCCTGATTACCGTCAAAGAATTGCAGATATATACGGACAGGAGCTGAATGAAAACTTACAGGATATTGTTCATGAAGAAGATCTTTTTACCATTCATGTTTTTATATCAAATAAAAACAGCACACTTTCAAATCGGCGGGGGCAGTTTATATTTATCAACAGGAGGCCTGTTGTTGAGCGGTCCCTTTTCTTTGCATTAAACAATCCTGCCAGGGGAATTGTTCAGGCTGGAAGGTATGTGTATGCCTTTGTGTTCATACATATAAACCCATCTCTAATTGATGTAAATGTTCATCCCGCCAAAAAAGAGATAAAGATAAAGATTGAGAAAAAAATCTATTCAGCCCTTCATAAACTTGTTGAACAGACACTCCAGGTGAAGTTTTATCCTTCTCTATCGCATTATGAATTTGATGGTTACAGGACAGTACAGGAACCTTCTATAGCAGAGAGCATGGATTTGTTTATCAGGAACACTATTGAAAAAGAACCACCGGTACTGGAGGCCGTTGAAAATAGACCCTCTGAACCAGGTTCTCAGGTGGATATCGGTAAAAGAAAGAAGGATTTATCCGAAGAACGGCTTTTATACCGGGGAGTGCTTTTCCGGACTTATATTATATTTGAGGGACGGGATTTTATACTACTCATTGACCAGCACGCAGCCCATGAAAGAGTGCTGTATGAGCAGTTTAAAGAATCTTCGAAGAATATTAATTCAGTAAAAACACTTTTAATTCCAATCAATTTTACACCTCCCCGGAAAAAATACGCGGATCTTTTAGAAAGTATTGATGTTTTTAAAGAAGCAGGAATTGAGATTGAACCCTTTGGTGATGAAAGCTTTAATATATTGACAATACCAGGGGTTATTCCGGAAAGCCGGGAAGATGAACTTCTCTCCTATTTATTTGACGAATTTTATGAAGGTAAGATCAATCTACAGGCTCATGAAATAAAAGAAAGATTTCTTAAACTTGCTTCCTGCAGAAGTGCGATCAAGGAGGGCAATACTATTAATGAAGAAGAGGCGCGTACTCTTTTGAATGACCTTCGTTCTGCTAAAATACCTTATGTCTGTCCCCATGGAAGGCCTACATTTGTACGGATTTCAAAGGAATATTTTGAAAAGGCGTTTAAAAGGAGGTAAAGCTGTGCTGGTATAAGGTTTATCTTTTTTTACAACAAAATTTTTGTAATTACCTGTTTTATGTATTAAACTTTTAAATGAGCCCTTAATGTGGACAAACCACATTCAAGATCACAAATATATTTTCTTGCAAACTAAAGTTTGTGCCTATCGGGCAAGAAAATCAGTATTAAGGTACTATGGACAATAAGGGTATCCGTTTTCTTATTGACAATGTGCAGGCAAAAAAGCCCTCGAGAAGGGACTATTAGCAGCAAAAATTCACCTGAGGGTGATGAATTGATTTTATCACTGATAAATGTTTCGGAGGAAAGGTTCCTGTCAGATCCAGGCTCGGAAACCGCTTCACGGTTATTGAATATCGAGACTCAGCGGCCCGGGTATTTCAGGGCACTTAGTGAGTTTATCCATAATTTCAGGAAAACCCACAATGATGAGCTCTTGCCCACTCTTTTGGCTTTCAATAGAGGAAAGCTATCGGCACAGGACTATCAGGAGAATCAATTAAAAAAATACTCCCTACGACCGGATCCGGGTCATCTTTCCAAATTCTGAAAATCATCGGCTTGCTTCGGGAATATCCAATTGACGCGGAGATTGATCCCTATTTCAGGGTGATAGATGAGGTGGGCAAGGTCTTTTTCCTGCGCCGGGTTATCAATCGAA
>JAUVYC010000211.1 GCA_030603285.1 Spirochaetota bacterium | reverse complement strand
TTTTTTCTTAACTATATGGTATATAAAATCGCTCAACGTGAAGATATAAGCTTCTGAGAGGATATATTGTCGTGTGTTTAACCAATCCGAAAGTTAATCGAATGTTGCAGTTAATTAACTAAATTGATCTAGATGAAGGTATAATTCATTCTGGAGATAATTCAATAAATTTATTGTTTAGTAGATTTTGTCTATATTCCATTCGAATGCTTTTTCGTTTTTTTGATTTTTTTTTCCTATTTTTAGGTGGTTCATAAAGAATATCTTCTCCTTCAAATAGTTCTCTAACCTCAACATGCGAATAGTTAGGAAATATGCGATCAGATATTGGATCATGCACTGGAGTAGCGAAACTTTTATACCTCGAAACCTTTACCGTAAAAGAATAGCATCCATCTGTTTTTTTTCCATTCTTTCTTAACCTAACATGTCTTAGTTTTGAAAATCTACTCCAATTACATGAAAAATCTGGAAATCGAATTGTTTCTAATTTAATATTTTCATATTCATCTAAGTCTTCATTATCGAAAGCATGATATAACCTATCAGCTTCCTTAAAAGAGGAAGTTGGGAGTTTAGGTCTACCTTTTATTTTTAGACAATCAGGATATCTGTCATTTTTTAAAAATCTTAATAGCTTCATCAAAATTGTTATTATAAATATCAATTGCTTTTATGATTTTATCACCATTCGTAATAATTGCAGCAATATCTAAATCATTATAAATCTCTATTGATAAGTAATTTCCCGATAAATAATCTATATATTTTAAAAAAATTCCTTCTTCTATTGAAGAACTAACTCTATCAGGTATTAAAAAAAAGTCATCGTATAATTTTAATACTACATTTAGAGTAATCTCTTTACATTTTATAGTAGGGGGAGATATGCCTTCTAATCTCCATTTTACCGGAAATGGAACAGAAATAGTTTTTGCCCTTAAATGATCTTTTATTGGTTCTATTGATATATTTGTCTTAAGGATTGTCTTATCTGAATAGAAAAAATTAATTTTAATTTCGTTAGATTCCTTTCCAACCTCAGAGCTGGTATCCTTTTTAGACGAAAATAATTTAGTTTTTTCCCATTTATACCTTTGTGGAGGGAAAAAATCTTGTATATATGCATTAGCTGTGGTCATGTCTTATGCTACCAACTCTTTAAAAATCTCCGCGGTACTGGAAATATTATCTTTAAAACTCATGATATAATCAATAGCCTTAGTAATTTCTATTACTGTATAATGAAAATTGAAATCTATATAGCTTTTTTTTCTGTTGATATCATATGTTAGGTTAAGTATATAATCCTCAAACTCAAGAGAATGTCTTATTTGTTGGCTATTTAAAACTACTTTTTTAATAAATTGATTATATTTTCCATGAAATGATTCTACCTGATCTTCATTGAAATATTTAAACCTCTCAGTTGTAAGATAATATGCAATATTGTGTCCAATTGCAGAAATTGGTGTATGAGGCAGTTTCTCAACTATTCCAATTGCAAAATCAGTAATTGTATTATAATGATTCACATCCTCGATAGTTGTAATTAAATCCAGTCTATTAGAAGTTGGCTGTATAATTATATTTTCAATAGTAAATCTAATTACACCTGTCCCTAAAGAAAATTCAACTGGAACAGGTTGTTTATGTTTTATCTTATCTGGAAATTGCTTTATAAACCAATCAGGTGTTAGTATATTAAGATTCCAATTTCCAACTATTGTTAAATTTGTGTGTTCTTTTATTTCCATCTGTTTATGAATATAACTCCCCTTTAGTTTTTTTTCAACAGATGATATTCGGACAATGATGTACCTGCCTCAAGCCAATTGGCAGGTGAATCGCTCCAGCGCCTTGTAGAAGGGATACGTCTTTACAACTTGCTTCCCGGCAGCCGGTTGATATTGTCGGGCGGAACAGCTTTCGGGGATATTATAACAAGCGCCGAAGTGATGAAACAGGTTGCGTTAGAGCTCAGTGTCCCGGAAAATGATATACTGATGGAACCAGATTCCATGGACACTAAAGATGAGGCAATGCTGATAAAAGATATGGTGGGGGATGAGCCTTTTGTTCTGGTTACATCAGCCTATCACATGAAACGCTCGATCGCGTTGTTTAACAAACATGGGTTGAGCCCTGCCCCCGCTCCGACAGTCCATTACATAAAGAAAAGACAAAACCTGTCACCAGGCGCATTTTTCCCGTCTTATACTAACATAAAACACGCGGAAATAATTGTAAGGGAAAAACTGGGCATAGCTTGGGCAAAGTTGAGAGGGCAAATTTGACAGGGATTTTCTTCTATTTTCATATCACCCGCATCGATTTCCACTTTCCGCCAAGAAAGCGGAAGAGAAACCCGAACCCCAGAATCACTATATAAGCTGTGATAAAGACCCAGGCCAGGTAGATCCCCCGCTCAAAGACTACAAGGGTCAGATAGGAGGGAAGAACAAGGATTCCCATAGATAATACCAGGATCATGACCATTACAAAACGTGTGTCACCGGCCCCTTTTATAGCTGAAGCAAAGATGATGTTCATTGTGTCGAAAATGCAGTAAATAGCCACAAAGCGCAGCAGGACCACCGTCATTTCCTGTATTTGATTAAAAACCAGGAGGTCTGATTTTGTTGAAAAAACACTTACAAAAACATCGGGGATAAATACATATAAGGGGACGAGAACGCCCATATACAGGATGCTCAGTAAAAAACCGGAATAAACACTGCGCTCGGCTAGATCTTCATTGTTATCACCAAGGTACTGCCCTACCATCACGGAAACCGCAATCCCGAGACCGAGCATGGGCATTAAAGCGAGGGAGTTTATGTTGAAGGCAATATTCGTTGCCGCAAGTTCCACTGTGCCAAGGCGCCCGATAAGCAGAATGAATGCGGTAAATCCAAAAATTTCGATAAAAAAGTGCACACCGCTGGGAAACCCGAAACACAGCAGCCGGAAAAACAGCTCTTTGTCGGGCGCCCATCCCCTGCCAGCATTGTAGGCCTCGCGGTTCGGGGCCCGGAGGATCAAAATAAGGAACAAAACAAATCCAAACCCTGTTGAAATGACGGTCGCTACCGCAGCACCGGCTATTCCCATGCGAGGGAAACCCATTTTACCGAATATCATTACATAGTTGAGCAGCACGTTCACAACGGTAGCCGCGAGGTGCACCCACATCACAGGACCGGTCCTGCCAAGTCCGATGAAAAAACCTGAAAGCGCTGCTGAAGCGAGAGGGAAAAAAGCACCAAAGCACATGATCCGGAAGTAGACCACTTCGAGTTCCTGAATTTCAGGCGGATGCCCGATCGCTTTGAACAGAGCGGGGGCAAGGGGAACAAGAATAAAACACAGGCCCCCGCCTATAAGCGCAACGTAGATGCCCTGCCATATGGAGGGGCCTATTCGGTCGTGCCTGCCTGCCCCAAAGTACTGGGCCACAAAAGTACTGACATACATCGTGGTCCCCAGAAACAGGCTCAATATTGTAAAAATAAGAATACCGGACGGCAGGGCCGCGGCAATGGAATCGGTGGAGTACCAGCTCAAAAACATTCGGTCCACAAATTCCTGGATCCCGACTGCACCGGTGCTTACAATGAGAGGGGCAGCGAGGTTCGTAACCTCCCGGTACCCGCCCCGGTCTTTCCAGCGTTTTCTGAAGTTGTAGAGGCTAATCTTTTCTTTCAGTTTCAAACTAATTAGTTCCTGGTGGTTAAAGCCGGTCAAGCCCGACATCGTCGGGTTTCCCGAAGCTTCCGGTAATATAATATAATTGGACCTTCATTGGTAATAAAATCCTTATTCTTCATCCCACAAAACTGTGTTCTTTACGCCTGACATGTCGGCTGCCCGTGATTATTCTTCGCCTTTCAATCCCCAAAAGACACTGAATATTACCGAGGAATGCAGCTTTCGATGTATAACAGCCTCCCGCAGCAAAAAATGTTCAAAGCAAGGGTTAGGGCATAGTCTAATGATGTTTCCAGTGATTTAGACAGTTTACCCAATTTTTTTATCACTCTTATTCGGTCGATAGTTCTGACCTGCATTGTATTAATCAGGCTTTTTTTCTTAATACCGGTAGCTTTATTAGCAGAAACTGGAATAAAGGAATATGATTTTGATTTTTATTTGTCATAATGAGTAATTGCACAAACAATAATTGTTCTGGAATAACAATTTATAATATTCGGAGAAACAATAACACATGGACAAATCTTTTTAATTTCTCCGCCCTTTGTAGGTTCAAGATCAACCATAACGATGTCCAGTCTCGAGAGCTTTACCATGTCTCACTTTCCAGTTCGTCAAAGGATTCTGCAAACTCAATATTCTCTTCTTCACTGGCTTTGATTCCCAGCAAAAGATTTTCCTTCAATGATTGCTTCTTGCGTAAAATCACAAGCCTTTCATCCTCCACATTTAACTCTACGGCTTCATCGACATTAAGATTCAGTAATTTTGTTATATGCTTGGGTAGAATGATACCAAGGGCATTACCAATACTTCGTATTTTAGTTTCCATGACATCCTCCTAAACAACTATAAGTTTAACTCAAGTTGAACTTATAATCAATCTCTTTTAATAAATATTTATTCACCCTCAGAGTATGTTCTTTCTGTCCTTTTGACCGTTTTTTTTGTAATCTTTATGTTCATTATTCACCCTTCCATCATCTAACTCTATATCATCCTCAATAAATCCGGTATTCCCTTCATTCGGCGGCTGGCCGATTTCTTCATCAGATACTACATCATATGGAGTAAAAGACCACCTGCTTTGCAGGTGGTCTTTTACTTAAGGTCCAGGGATGTAAACCTCATTAGCAGAAATCCAGATATGGGTTTCACAGCTAGTGAACGAATTGGAACCTGAGATGCAACATTTTGAACAATGGGTAAAATTTCTTAACCCTCAAAGAACTGCGGGTTTGAATTTTTATATTCCTCAAAGGATCCCTCCCAGTAATCTTTCATGAAGTTCTGAAATATATTGTTAAGATCCTCAATCTCTTCTACACCTGGCGGAATTACAGTCATTGGTTCTTTTTTAAGA
>JAUVYC010000089.1 GCA_030603285.1 Spirochaetota bacterium | reverse complement strand
ATGTGAAAAATTTATTTTTAAAAAAAGGAAAAATGAAACCACTTATCATAGTTCCAACGTATAATGAACGTGAAAATATAGAAAAACTTCTACATGTTCTTCTAAAAAATGAAATTAAACCGGATATACTTGTTGTGGATGATAATTCACCCGACGGTACAGGGGGTATTGTAAAAAATATTGCAGAAGAAAATAATAGAGTTAAAGTAATCTCAAGAGAAAGTAAGCTGGGGATTGGCTCTGCGTATATAGAAGGATTTAAGTATGCATTGGAAAACGGATATGATTACATTTTTGAAATGGATGCGGATTTTTCCCATTCTCCTGCATATTTAAAAAACTTTATTAATAAAATAAAAAACTTTGATTTTGTTATTGGATCTCGGTACATAAAGGGCGGTAAAATTATCGGCTGGAATTCTTTTAGATTTCTTATTAGCTTTGGGGGGAATCTTTTATCAAGAATTGTGTTAAAAACTAATTTCAAGGATATGACAAGTGGTTACCGGTGCTATAAAAGAAAAGTGCTTGCTGCAGTTGACCTTGATGAAATTATTTCTAAAGGATATTTCTTCCAGGTAGAGATGTTATATCGCGCTTTTCTCCTTAATTTTAAAGGCGTAGAAATTCCAATCATATTTAAAGACAGGCAAGTAGGAAAATCGAAAATGTCCGGGATTATTTTTAAGGAGGCATTGATTAATTTATTGAAAATAAAGAAGCTTAAGAATTATTATAGAAGTTTAAAATAATTTATTGTATTTTAAAGTTTATTAAAAAATATTTTCTATAATATGTAAAAATTAGAATATTAATAAAGTTATAATGAAAATTAGAATGTTAAATGATAGTACAAAATTGACTTTACAATTTATAAAGAAGTACACATGGGCACTTATAGGAATCATCATACTCCAGTTTGCCCAGAATTATTCATTTACTCTGCTCCCGAGAGTGAGCACAAATTTTTTATTCGAGCTTTTTACTCCAGAAAAAATTCACCAGATTTACAAATATTTTTTTCTTGCATTATTGATTGTTTTTATAAAAGGATTTTTTGGATATATCATTGCGTATTCGCTCAGCGTCGTAACTGAAAATGCAATAAACAATTTACGTAAAAATTTTTTTGAACATTTAATATCTCTTCCAGTTAATTATTTCAAGAAGAATAAAACCGGTAATTTCATTACCATTACAATTGATGATATGTCAAAAATTAGAGCAAATTTGTATGAAGGTATTATACGAATCATTTCTCAAACTATTTTTGTATTTATAATTATAACAAAACTAAGCTTATTGAATTATAAACTAACATTAATAAGCTTTTGTATAATACCTGCCCTTTATCTGCTTCTGAAAACCCTTGGCAATAGAATGAGAAATACGAGTAAAAAATTACAGCAAAATGTTGCAAACATTTCATCTAATTTATATGAGACACTAACTGCAATCGATGTGGTAAAGGCTTTTGCAAAGGAAGACTATGAAACAAAAAAGTTTAGCCATACTTCAAATAAGTACAAAAATACTTCTCTGAAATTAAAAATATTAAACAATTTATTTAAACCATTAAATGAATTCATTTTTTATTTTTTCGGTTTCATCCTAATTGGCATTGCTGGATTATTTATTATACGCAATCAATGGACAGTGAGAGGGTTGAGTGAATATATGATGCTTCTGGGAATACTTTTTAACCCTATAGGGAATATTCCGAAAACTTTGGCACAATTCAAAGTTGTAAGTGCCTCTATAGAAAGAGTCTATAATGTACTTAAAGTGGAAAATAATATAAAAGAGCCCTTAAAACCAATTATCAGAGAAATAGACGGTAATATCACCTTTGAAAATGTGAACTTCAGCTATGATGAAGATGAATCCATCCTAAAAAATATAAACTTTGAGGTAAAAAAGGGCGATATCGTTGCACTTGTAGGCCCTTCCGGAGTCGGTAAAACCACAATAATTAACTTAATACCACGGTTCTATGATCCAGACAGCGGTAAAATTGAAATCGATGCTATTAACCTAAAAGAATACAGCTTACAGAATTTAAGATCACAAATTGGTATAGTCTCCCAGAATATCATTTTATTTAATGATACAATATATGAGAATATACGTTATTCAAAGCGTGATGCAACTGAAAATGAGATTATAGAAGCTGCTCAAAAGGCCCATGCATACGAATTTATAACTAAACTAACGGAAGAATTCAATACTGCAGTAGGTGAAAGAGGAACAAGGCTATCCGGTGGTGAAAAGCAGAGAATTGCTATTGCACGAACTGTTTTAACTAATCCTCGGATATTGATACTGGATGAAGCGACCTCTTCCCTTGATTCAGAATCTGAACATTATATTCAAATTGCTCTGAATGACCTCATGCAGGGGAAGACATCTGTTGTTATTGCTCACAGGCTATCAACTATAACTCATGCAAATAAAGTTTTTGTAATAGAAAAGGGAGAAATTAAAGATAGCGGTACACACGAATTCCTATCGAAAAATAATAAACTATATAAAAGATTATACGAGCTTCAGTATTTTAGATAACAGATCAAATTATAATTCATCATTAACTTCATAAAATGATTAATAATATTGATAACAGTATAATTTTTAAACAACTTCCGATAGGTAATACCGAAAAAATCGTTAAGGTAGAAGCGAAGGTAGATAAAATAATTGGCTCTGCTTATGATTTCTTAAAACATAATTTAATACCTGATGAACAATTATTTTACAATTTACTAAAAATTATTTTGTTGAAATACTATAAAGTTCATTACGAGGATTCAACCGAGAGTTTATTGGAAGGTGCCTGGGCCTATGAAGCTACAGCTGAATTGAAAAATAGAAAAGATAATAAATATTTTGATGAGATTAATCCAAAAAGAGTAAGAGACATATATCCAATAACAATAAGAAAACGATTGAAATTAATTAGAAAATATGCCAGAATGGGTCCTCCATTCCCTAAACCCATCTACATTCAGGAAAAAATTTTAGAAAGAATAATTGGTTATCAAGTTGATGAAAACAGCATAATAATGGTGGATGGAGCAAGAAGAATAATAGCGGTGTGCTTATGCAAATTAAGAGAAATGAAGATCGTAATAATCACTCAAAAGAAATTAGAAAATTACAACGAAAGATAAAAAGATTATCCTGGTTTCCGTCTTATCAAACTTTTTCTGAAATCGGATTGAAAGGAAAGAGAAATGATAGCCATCGTTACCGATTCATGGATTTTTCAAAGTGTAAAAACAAAATAGTAGTCGATTTCGGATGTAATTTAGGACAAACGTGCACAAAAACTTACTTTGCGGGGGCAAAAAGGGCCATCGGTCTCGACAGCCAGAAAGATACAATAAAAATGGCTAAAGAAATATCAAGAGTATTAGAAACAAAAATAGAATTTTATACAATTGATTTTAATGATAAAAACTTTCGGAATAAAATTGTTGATATTTTAAATAACAAAAAAATAGATATCTCATTTTTCCTCTCGGTTTATCGCACAAAAGAGCTAAAAGATAGAAATGGGCTTTTTAATTTTATCATAGAACAAACAAACGAAATAATATTCTTTGAAGGTCACGCTGCTCCAGGAATAGATACTGATGAATATTATTCAACTACTTTTAAAAATTTCCCTATATGCTTTAATTTCTTAGGGTATACAGAAGAAATTTCAAGGCCTTTTTATGAAATTTGTCCAAAATAAAAAATAGCACCATTCAATCATTCTAAGTTAATAAAATATGAACCAATTCAAAATTTATCTAAAGGTATTTTACAGATGACCACAATTGGAATTGTAACAACATGGTTTCCCAAAGGAGCAGGTTATGTAACCAAACAATTTTTTAAAGTACTTGAAACTCATTTTAATGTTGTAATATACGCTCGTGGCGGAGAAACCGCTGCAAAAAAAGACCCTGATTGGGATTTTCCCTGGGTTACCTGGGCAGAAAAAAGATTTGGCGAATCAATGACTGGAATTGATCCTGAACATTTTTTTCAATGGGTAAAGCGAAAAAATATAAAACTGGTAATATTCAATGAACAGAATGATTTTAATATTTTATATGAATGCAAGAAAAATAAATTACCTATATTAGCATATATTGATTACTACAAAAAAGATAATATTGAAAAATTCAAAGTTTACGATGGACTGATTTGCAATACAGAAAGGCATTATTCAGTTTTTAAAGATTTTACCAATACAATTTACATCCCTTGGGGAACAGATATTGGTCTTTTCAAACAATCTGAACAAAAAAAGAAATATAAAAAAGTAAAATATTTTCATAATGCTGGATATTTAGGAGTAAATAAGAGGAAGGGAACAAAAGAGTTATTGGATGCATTTAGAGCCATAAAGGACCGTAATAAAAGGCTCATAATTCACACGCAGGTTTCTCTTGCAGGGCTTGGGGCTCGATACTTCTTTTATGCACTTTTCTCACCAAAAGTAAAAATAATTCGTAAAGATATTTATGGATTATTTCATCTTGGTGATGTCTATGTATACCCGACCAAACACGAGGGAATTGGTCTTACAATTTGTGAGGCGCTAGCATCAGGAACCCCTGTCATTACAACTAACAGCGCGCCAATGAACGAGTTTGTGACTGAGGATTACAACGGAAAATTAATTAACGTTGTTGGATACGTACCAAGGAGCGATAATAACTATTGGGATGAGGCTATTATATCTGTAGAAGACTTACAAAAAAAGATGGAATACTTTCTTAAAAATAGAGATAAAATAAACATTTATAAAAAGAATGCTAGAAAATATGTTGAGGAAGAACGTGATTGGAACAAAAATGGGAAGGCTCTCATTGATTATATTAAAAAAATGGTTTAAGTATTGAATAAAATAATTTCAAATTTTAAAAGGGATTTACAAATACGAAAAATTACAGGCATCATGATGCTTCACTATTTTAAGTGGCCATGGTGCTTGGAAGAACTCGTAAGCTATGTTGATGAAATATACCTCCTTTTTCATCATTCCCCTCAATTCAAAGAAGAGTGGCCGAAAAAAATCCCCAAAGTCAATGATTTTATCGAGATAAATATAGATACAGAATGGCAGGTCATGGAGTGGAGAAACCATCAGGGAAAATTCAGGGAACAGTTATTGCGAATGCTCGATCCGGTAAAACCGGATCTCGTATTTTTCCCTGACGAAGATGAATCATTCCCTGAGCCAGAGTTTCTTGTTAAGGATTTACAAAGATTTTATAAAAGCAGTAAAAGACAGATATCATTCAAACGATGCAATTTTTGGGACTCAATGGATATGGTAAGAAAGGATAAATGGATAAAATATTTTCCCCATGTTAAAATTTTTAAATGGCAGCCAAATCTTACATATATTCCCTACAAAGGATTTAACAGAATCACCAGTTATGGCAAAAAAAGTATGATAGCGAAATCTGTCATCAAACATTATGCTTATATGAATAAAGAAGAACGGGAAAGAAGATATAATGAATTGTACAGGGAAAAACAATCCACTTTCAAAGGCTTATTGGAAAAACCAAAATTAGTAAAATATTCTAATTCACTCAAAGCCCCTCGTACATAATTGTTGATCCAATACAATTTTAAAGGTTAAATATTTTTTATGAGCCTATTTTTGTTCGATTAATTCAGTGTAAAGATGAGCTATTCTTTGTGCATGTAACACTATATCATATTTCTCTTTGGATCTTTTTTTACCAGCGTTTCCCATTTTTTTACAAAGCTCCTTGTCTGAATCAAGCTGTGTAATAGCCTTTGCAATTGCTTCAGGATTACCTGATGGAACCAGAAACCCGGTGTGCCCATCATCTACAATTTTTGGCATTTCACCTATATCTGTAGCTATTACCGGAAGTCTTGAGGCCATCGCTTCAATTACAACACGACCGAATGCTTCAACAAAGGCTGGATGGCATAGAATATCACTTGAAGCTAATATCTCAGGTATATCATTACGGTAACCGAAAAAATGAAATCGAGCATTTAAACCTTCCTTTTTAATAAAGTCCAGAATTTCATTTTTATATCTTTCATTCCCTTGGGGAGTATCTCCAACCATCACATAGTGTATCCATGGACGGTCAGAGAGAAACGCCACTGCACGGGCCAGAACAAGAAGGCCTTTTCTTGGTTCTATTGAACCTATATATGTCACAATTGTACGCACTTCCCCTTTTTTGTTTATAAGATCAATGGCTGGCTGTACTCCTTCAAAGATGGAATGGTCTACCCCATTTGGGATGTAAACCGCTTTCTTCATTCCATCAAAAAGTCTATACTGAGTTTGAGAAATTACTATCACTCTATGAGCAAACAAATGAATCAATCGAGCATAAATTTTCTTATTACCAAGATATTCACGTACATGCCAGATTACCGGTCTATTCATAAGCCTCGAAACCAATACAGGCCAGGTCTTTACCAGTGAGTTCACATGAATAATCACCGGTCTTTCCTTTCTAATAATCCTTATAAAATCGAATACAGCATTAGGTCGTTTGAGTATTCTATATTCTATATCCCATGATTTGAGTAAGTTCACTAATGGCCCGTGCCCTGGAAGTAAAAGCAAAGGAGAAAAACCAAATGATGGAAGCTTTCTGGCAAGATGTGATAGAGAAATAGGGGCTCCTGAAAGGTTTGAATTATGGGAAACTAACAAAACTCTTTTTTTTGTTTGTTGTATCAAATTTAGAATATTCCAGACTTAAAAATATTTATTATAAAGTTTTATATATTCGATCGATTGTATCAATCATTTTTTGTGCTTCAAAATCTTGTTTAAATCTCTTAATGACCTGTTCTCCGATTCTTTTTCTTAGCCTTTTATCTGTTATTAATTCATTCAATTTTTCAAATAAATCATTTTTATTATTTTTCTCAAATAGGAGTGCATCTCTTCTATCCTCAAACATCCAGTTTACCGATGGAATATCGGTCGTGAGTATTGGCAATCCTTTTGCCATCGCTTCAACAAGCACATTGGAACACCCCTCAAAGGTAGTTGGTAAAACAAAAATATCAAATATTTTCAGAATCCTATCTCCGCGATTCACAAAACCCGGGAATATTACATCTTTTTCTAAACCTTTCCTATGAGAAATACGCTCAAGTCTTTTCCTATCGGGGCCATCACCAATAAAGAGTAACTTTACATTTTTATCTGCCTCGTCCTTAACTTTTTCGAAAGCAGCAATTAATAAATCAAGCCGTTTTGTTTTATTCAATCTGCCGAGATTGCCAATTATTAAGCTATTTTCTAAGCCATATTTTTTCTTTAGATGCCCAATGCTCTCCCAGTCATCACCCTCCTTGCTTTCATAACCGTTGTAAACTACTTTAACCTTTTCCTGTGGATAACCCTTTTTAACAATTATTCTCTTCTCTTCCTCTGAAACAGCTATCAATAAATTCGCCCTCCTCCTTGATATGTATGCAGAGAGTTTATAATTAATCATCTTTGATAGTGCAGAACCCTGATGAGCAGACAGGTGAAAGATAATGGGGATTTCTGGTAAAACTTTCCTTGAAAAATGTACAAACTCATGAGCAGCGTGAATATGGACAATATCGATATCGTATCTATCTTGTATTTCAGATAAAACCCTTTTATACATTTTTACTTTTCGAATAAAATTACCTTTTAGTTCTGGAAATTCTTCATAAATAATATTCAACTTTAAAAATTCATTCAGAATTTCGCCACTTGGAGCAAAAAGAACAATCGTATATTTATTTTGAAGTCCTCTCAATATTGTGAGAACATGTTTTTCAGTACCTCCCTTAGCCATATATGGCAATACATGTACTATGGTTTTCAAAAAACTCTCCCAATACGCAATGATAAAATGTGTGAAACCACCACTTAAAAGTTTTAAACACTGTTTATGACAAAGGTGTGGTTTATCATTCTATTTATTATTGAATTCTTATGCTTATATGACTTAAAAATAT
Organism: Spirochaetota bacterium; assembly: GCA_030603285.1. GTDB lineage: Bacteria > Spirochaetota > B62-G9 > B62-G9 > DRHN01 > JAUVYC01. The sequence continues at coordinate 1,570 of JAUVYC010000089.1, read as the reverse complement.
GGCCTACATAGCGGTATTTTTTTAAAAAATAGGAACTGTGATGGAAAATAATGTCTCAAAACGCTTTTTCAGAGAATACCTCTGCGGAGAATATGGTTATCTCAGTATCAGGTTTTTTCCAGGAATCTCCGGGCAGTCCTGCTTTAGAGCATGTGTGCTCAAGAAATGTGTCCCTGTCCCACCCCTGTTCTGCAGCAACCTGTGGAAGGAGCAATCCCGAATTAAAACCTCTTTTTATGATTATTCCATGTTTTCCTACCTCTATCTTATTTACGTCTGTTATTTTATCCAGTGGAGACATCACTGAAATCTCAATATCAATATCATTAAATTCGTTTTCATTTAAACCGGGAAATCTCGGATCCTTAAATGCGGCAGCGACTGCCAGGTCCTGTACTGTTTGATAAAGAGGTTTAATCGCCTCTATATACCCGATACATCCCCTTAAAGCACCATGTTTATGAAGCGTTACAAAAACACCTCGTGGTTCGGATAGTACAGCACTAATCGGAGAATATGAAGGAAGATCATTGCTATGAAGTTTTGAATAGATAGTATCCCTGGTTAATTTAAGCATAGATTCTCGCTCTTTTCTGTTAAGCATAATTATCTCCGTTTAAATATAGCTTGATTCCCGAAAGTGTATATAAACCTTAAAATTATTGTTAATATAGGGCGGCTGAAAGGTAGCCGACAACTTTTTTTCGATCTCCTGATACTTCTCCTGAATTCATATAGTGAAGGATCGCAGATTTCTTTTTTCCTGTTTCAGATGACAACATTATCCCTGTTAATATACCACCGAATCCGCATGCCTCAGACTTTCCCGATTGTATATTATCATAAAATGATTGTGCATTCATATTTTTTATATCCTCCAGAAGCAATTTATCAAGAGTGATAGCTTCGACATGGGGATGGTAATGGGAAAGGTCTGAACTTATTATAACAACATAATTTTTCGGAAGTTTTTTCATTGTAGAAACAATTGCGTTCTTTAACAATTCTGAATTCTCCCAGTTTTGTTCACCAATAAGGACCGGGACAATTTTAACCTCCTTCATCACAGTCTGAATAAAAGGAAGCTGTACCTCTATTGCATGTTCGCTCAAATGGGCTTCTTCGTTTATAAATATGTTATCATTGTACGAGTTAAGCTCATTCGAAAAATCAAGATCTACTTCAACATTACCCAGCGGCGTTTTATATGCATTGTCAAGGTTAACTGATAGCCCTTCAAAACTTTTCTGGTGGGAGGGCCCTATTATAACAGCAGTATCAACAGGTGAATTTACAAGCAGACTATAGGAGTATGCCTGCACTTTTCCTGAAAAGATGTAACCTGCATGGGGTACTATGAGTGCCAGCGGCAGTACTTCTTCCGGATTTCTCAATCCTGTTTGCTCACGAATACTCTCGTATAATGATTTTTTATCTGCCTTTTCCATATACTCCGTGACTATATTTTCTAACTCACTCTTTTTATCCGGGTAGAACAATCCGTTTACAACAGGATGTCTTAATGTGTACTCCTTTTTCATGTTTGTTTCCTTCTTTAGTACCTTAATCC
>JAUVYC010000149.1 GCA_030603285.1 Spirochaetota bacterium | reverse complement strand
ATCATTAGTAATTAAAACTTTCACATATTGAATAAAATTATCTATTTCATCTTGCATATAACCAAATGCTGGAATATCAAGCTCTCCTATTTCTGCTTTAATATTTACAGTTTGAATTAAATCTATCCTAATAGGTTGTGTTTCTATAACTAAAAGCTTACTCCCTTCCTCTAATTCTTCATGAGATATATTTTCCTGGGATTGACATTTTTAATATCCGGTTGATTTTTTGTGACACTGTTAATCCAACTTTCAGGTTGCTTTTCCCAAGAATGTTCTAAAAACCCGGAAAACCGCAATGTCTCACCCCACCAATTCATATCAAATATTCCACTTTAACTAACTTTTATTAAACAATTATCAAATCAAATGATATAACAGTATTAATTAATTGTCAATGCTCACATGTAACTATTACATTATATACAGTTAATTGCGCCAAATAGTCCTGGAGTGGCCAATCTTATCAATGAATTATTTATATTGTTTCTCATTCTTTCTTCCCTTGCCCTTACCTTCATCCTTTCTCGCTCAGCAATAATGACCTTATCAAAACCTCTGTGCTTCTGATCAGGTGTTCCATAACCAAGAAATAAATTGTTATTGGTATAAAAAAATATTGTATAGATATGTAAAAATTTCAAACCGGGGTTATAATAAAAAAATAATGAAAATCTAATACTTGCCTGGAAGCGATCTGCCTAATGATTTAAACATAGCTATTACATTTTCTGCAGGAGTGTTACACTGGATATTGTGGATTGCTGCAAAGACAAAGCCAGGGTATTTTCCAAAAATCTCTATACGCTCTTTAACTTGTGTAAACACTTTTTCAGAAGTCTCAAATGGTAAGGTCCTTTGAGTATCCACACCACCTCCCCAAAAAACTATCTGATTTCCATACTTATCAACTAACTTTTTTGGATCCATGCCTTTTGCGGAACACTGGATTGGATTTAAAACATCGAAACCCGCTTCGATGAACTCACCAATTAAAGGTTCACAGGCCCCACAGCAATGTTTCATTGTTTTCCACTCAGTATTATTGTGAACCCAATCGTTCAATTTTTTATGAAATGGCTTGTACAGCTCACAATAAGTATCCGGGCTGCAAAATAAAGAATTCTGAGTAGCAAGGTCTGCCCCATCCATCCAGACCACGTGCACGTTATTCCCTGCCGCCTGGTAAATACTTTCAAGGTTTTTTACTGCGATCTCTGCCTGGCGGCTGAATACCTCAAAAATATAGTCTCTTCGTGTGATTGTACTTACATACCACTCTTCTATATCTCTAATCCCTTTTGGATACTTAATATAAAGGGCAGGAATCAGTGCTATATCCCCAAATGCTGTTCCCGGAAAACTTGCAGCAATGGCAAGATCGGTATTATAAAAGAGATCATTCGATTGCTTTTCATAAATTCTTAAATCTTCTTCACTAATTGGCTGAAATTCTTCAAGATTATTTTCCGGATTAAGTTTGTTGTCATCGATAGTTTCCTGGCGGATAATGGCATCAAAGTAAAACCCACCGTTTGGCATTTTTGCACTGGCCAATGCAGAGCGATCACTCTGTGGGTACATTAAAATACTTCCATCAGGCTCCGGATCAGTATTAAACAGGCCGGGGACAAGAACATTCGTTCCATCGAAAGTTCTCCAGGGTTTCCAATCTTTATTTTCAAAACCAAAAAAATTCTTTGGACCAGGCAGGTTGATAACATCAACTTCTATAATGTGCCGGAGGTTGGCTGCAATCTCCCCCAACATTTGATAAGGTTCAATCACTTTCACTGGTTTACCTGGTTTATCCAAACCTAAAAGTTGTCTTACATTGGCCACAACACTGACATGTGCACCAGAGGCGAGTGTGCCCCCTAAATCAACTGGAATGCGATCTACAGGTCTATGGTTAAGGGCATTGAGTACACGCTGGCGAGGCGTAAGAGTTTTAACATTAGTTTCAACTGTGTCATTTTTCATCATTATTGACCTCTGAAGAATTAGAGATAAACATTCAAAAGTTAAATATCAGGATCCTTTCATTTATCGAAAATATATTATTGCATTTCAATCACCACTTTTACAGTTTCAAGCATTTTATTTAAAATGATCTCTTTAACGACGAGTAAAGGAATTTTAGTTATTAATTTATGGTACGGCAGCCTGCCTTCTGCCAATATCTGAAAAGAGCGAAAAAAGTAGTTGCTCGAATGATAAGCGTAATTGCCAGGTATCTCAATCTCATTGAGCCAAATCTTCTATTGATTGATCATCCTCAATAAAACTATTTAAAAAGTTAGCAGCATCCCTTCCAATTGATCTTCTGATTATTTCAGAATCTTTATAAGGAGCGAAAGCAACAACCGCTTTTTTAAGGTCATACTTTTTTCTCACTCACACAATAAAGATTCCCCTGTTTGCCTAATTTACGTAATAACCGGCATAAAAACAATTGTGAAGTTTGGATTTAACCGAGGAAAGATTTTGATTCATATTCCGGCCGCCTCTTCATACATTGCCGCAATATTCTCAGGTGGTACATCCGCCTGGATATTATGAATGGGGGCAAAGACGAATCCTCCATCCCCGCGCATAACCTCGAGACGGCGGCGCACATCCTTTCGGACCTCTGCCGTGGTTCCCTGGGGTAAAATTCTCTGTACATCCGTGCCCCCGCCCCAGAAACAGATACGTTTTCCAAACTCATTTTTAAGCCGATCGAGCTCCATATTGCGGGACGAAGTCTGGACCGGATTCAGTATATCCACACCAATCTCAATAAAATCTTCAATAAACTCGTAAACCGAGCCGCAGGAGTGTAGAAAGACCTTTGCCTTGCTTAAAACATGAGCGGTTGAATATATTCTTGCAAGAAGGGGCTTGATAAGTTTTCGAAATAAAGCGGGAGCTATTTGGGGTCCGGTTTGAATGCCAAAATCATCGCCGAATCCAATTACCTGGATGTATTTGCCCACCGCCTCCAGATAGAGCTTCAAATCCTCAATAACCCGGTCGGTGAGTTTTGTAAGAAGCAGCTCTGCAAACTCAGGCTCGCCTGCCAGCCGGAGCATGAAACTGTCCCAGCCGCAGAGAAACTGGGCCTGCTCGAAGATGCTTCCATTAAACCAGCCGAATACGGCATAATCCGTATTCTCATACAGCTCACGAGCCGTTCTGTGAAGCCATTCCAGCTCTGTATCGGAGATTCCTGTGAGTGTAAAGGTCTCCAGGGCTTCCACAGTGGCCCGGGCCAGGGGGAAATATGCCGGCACAAAGGAACCGCTTCCGGGGCTTAAAACGCCCACCCTGTTCCCCTGATCGTAAAGTTCCCAGTCGCCGTCCTCTTTTATAAGCGGTGAAAATCCTTCAGGGAAAAGAGCCCGGGTGCCATTGGGCAAGGGATGTGGCTTCCAGGCGCCGCTTAAGGGCACTCGAGGAGCAGCTTCATACCTGTTTAAAGGAATCACATCAACTCCCCAGCGCTCACGGAGTGCCTTATCCACATCAGCTAAAAGCAGGATTATGTTGGTTACCCTAATGTGGACAAGCCACATTCTCGATTATAAAAAATTTCTTGCCTATTGGGCAAGAAAAAAAGTATTAAGGTACTAAGCGCCTAAGGGGGTTTTTGGTTAAGCCCATATGCTCTTTGAGCTTTTGGTAGGCCATTGCGTTAATACCGGTCACGATCGACCCGCCCAAATCGATCGGGAGTCTATCCGGTTCTTCATGTGCGAGCGCCTTTAACACCCTTTCTCTGGCAATCATCCGCTTCATTCCTTATTTAAATAATAAATAGTCATCTATATGAATCACCAGGAAACTCCCGCTCTATTTCTTTCCTGCTCTCTTCTTCTATTCTATCTTTGGTTTTTACCATATTTCACTGCCAAAAGGAAGCCACCTCCTTTGGAGGTGGCTTTTTACTTTTAAAAGAAGCCATCGTTTCAGAATATTCTAATTCAGAAAAAAGCCCTTCCCTGAATTTGCAACACAAAGCTGAAAGACTTTCGGTATAGGCAACTGAGGAAGTGACAATCATTTTTGCATCCGCCCACAATTCATCAACTTTATCGCTGTAATCTTCTATTACATATCTTTTTATAAGTGCTGATGTATCACAGTAGAGAATCATCGGCGGCCCTGGATCACTGCACCTGCAAATTCAGATCCGGCTCTTTCAACACGCTTTGGTATGCCGGTAGGTTTTCCCCACCTTTCAGGAAGCTGAATAATTCCTTTATTCGATAATTCAGAAAGAGCACTTTTAATCTCTTCTACTTCCTTATCATACACCAGGGATGTAATTTTTGCGATTGCATTGCCTCTTTCAGTTACTATTATATCTTTCCCCTCTTTAGCATTGCGCAGATAACGGCTTAAATGAAGTCGCAATTCGCGTATACCTACTGTTTCCATGAATCCCCCCATTTTTAGTAAATCTATTATGTTACTACATTGTTAATAGGTAATTTTGATGTATTCTTTCACAAAAACCCGAAAGATTTTGAGCTTTTTTCTTCTATACCGAGACACTACTTTGGTGTTAAAAAAGGGTTACACCATCTTTAGTAGCAGTGTAATTAATGCATACCTTCAGCATTGTATAACCATAAGTTTTTCACCAACCCACACACCCTGGGAATAGTCGGGGACTTGTTTTCGTTAACCCGCACCTCTTGGGAATAATCAGAGTTTTATTTTCCGTAAATCAGCCCGCACGGGAAAAGTTAATAATATATGATTGGCAAACCAACAAATGGTTTATGCTCGATACTCCTTATAGAAGGAACTCGTATTTTCTTCTCCCGTGAAGTATACGCCGTATTTCAACAGATTTTTGTTTTAATACGTAGAATACGAGATAGCTATTTATAATCAACATTTTGTAGCCAAGTTTTTGCAAACGATTATCCTGTGGAGTTTTGCCTAATTGAGGGAAGTCTGCCAATCTTGAAATATGCTCATCTATCTTATCCAGAAGCGATAATGCTGCAGATGGGCTATCTCTATTTATATACTCAAAAATCGCTGATAGATACCGCTCAGCCACTGGTAGATAGACAATCTTATACTTATTAGACATTCGTCTTTTTCCGCAATTTTGTCATAAGCTCTTCATGAGAAATAACTTGTGCGCCTGCCATACTCTCGGCTTCTGCTTCACCAAGTTTTTGGTAAAGATCAAGAAGTGCCTGCTGTTTCTCAAATAGTTCAATGCTCATGACAACTAAATCCCCTTGACCATTTTTTGTTAGGAATACAGGTTCGTTCTCCTGGTGGCACATTTCAGATATAGCATTGAATTTATTTCTCATGTCTGATATAGGTCTAATAATAGGCATAGAAAACCTCCTTATCATAATAATATCATTATTATGATAAAATATCAAACAATAAATATATTAAAAGCTAATAATTTAGGTGTTTTGCACCAACCCTCACACTTTGTGGGACATTGCTTAAATATTTAATTATAATTTTCCTACCAATGTTATACTATTTCAAGAAATACTGGAATAGTAAACATAACAGCAATGATATGTAGCCCGCGCCGTCATTACTTTTTTTCCTTGACTTGTATGAATTGAACCGCTATATTGTCAGAGCATATCTAACATATGTCAGATATTTGCAACTATATAAGGGAAAGTATCTGACTAAACAAAGGGCACAGGAGGTGATAAGTTATGTTAGAACCGTTACTGGGCTCCACCAACGCCGAGAGGGTACTTATATTTATTCTGGTAAGAAAAGAAGGGTACATCAGAGAGATAGCGAGATTCTTTGGTAGTGATCCGGATTCCATCCAGAAGCAGCTAGCAAAGCTTGAAACAGGCGGAGTTTTGGTCAGCAACCCGGCAGGCAAAACTCGCCTCTATTCTTTTAATCCGAGGTATCCATTTCTCAAGGAGCTGAAGGCACTGCTTGAGAAGGCGCTCAACTTCTATACCCAGGAAGAACAGGAGCAGCTTCTGATGAACAGGCGAAGGCCGCGTCGGAGTGGTAAACCACTATGAAATCTATCAAAGAGATGACAAACGCAGAACTTGCAGCATTTGTTGAATCACACCTGAGAAATAAGGGGATTGACGTCGTTCTTTCCGGCGGTGCATGCGTTTCAATCTACAGCAGTAACAGGTATGTTTCAATGGACCTTGATCTGATCAACACTCGTTTCGCAAAAATACGCAGAATACGTGACGCAATGAAGGAGATCGGCTTTTCAGAAGAAGGCAGGTATTTCAAGCACCCGGATACTGAGTTCTTTATTGAGTTTCCCGGAGGCCCCCTGTCCGTTGGCGATGAACCGGTAAAGGAGATAGTCGAGCAGGAACTCGATACCGGGACGCTTAGAATGATTTCACCCACTGACTGTGTGAAGGACAGATTAGCCGATTACTACTATTGGGATGATCTGCAGTGTCTGGATCAGGCTGTCCTGGTTGCCAGCTCGAATGAAATCAGCATGGAAGAGATCGAGAGATGGTCAAAGGTTGTAGGAAAGCTTGATGAATTTAACTCTATCAAGGGGCGAATTACAGGGGGAGATACATAACTAAATACTGCAAGGCACATCGTGCAGCATATATTAAATTGTCAACGATATAGAGAGTTGCAAAAGCCTTAGGGGAAAAATAATAGTCGAAGTTAAATGAGGAAAATATTAATCATTACAATGGGTTATTATAATAATGATAATTTTTCGACACGCCAGGAATCTTATGGAGAATACGAACCATTAAGTTTTTTCATAATGTTGCTAAATATAAATGCAAATTAATCCGAAGTTTTCAGAGCACTAATAAATAATTGTCCATGGTAAAAAGAATTAGAAAAAAGAACTATTCTATCTACTGACTACAACCAATGAGACACCCCTAACAGTTCAAAGACTATTTTTTGAAATGAAGTTGGTTTGGTGT
>JAUVYC010000242.1 GCA_030603285.1 Spirochaetota bacterium | reverse complement strand
AAGGAAAAGGCGGTAAAAAATATCATCCGGGAAGAACACTACATTCAATAGCTAGAGTGATCTATGAGAAATCAGGAAGAAGGATTTCTGGCAGCTTTAAAAATTGTTGCCAGGTAGAGAATAGAGTGATCTCATTTTATTGATTAAGGGTTATGTTGATTTCGCACCCCGCAGAAAAAAATTTACCTGAAAGACCTCTTGAAAGTCACTTAAGAAATGTAGCTAATAAATCCTGCGAACAAATAATAAAAATGAGGCTTGATTTAACAATTCTATCTCAAGATGAGCTCGCAGAACTCTCACATACTATAGGGCTTTTTCATGATTTCGGGAAAGCAACTACCTGCTTTCAAGATTACATCAATAAAAAAAAGGAGCAGATGCACTTACACATCATAGTTATATTTCAGCCGTAGTTTGCTTTTACTATGTTATAAAAAAATTCAGCTTATTCCCACGTAAAAATTTACTGGCAATTATTGCTTATCTTATAATAAAAAAGCATCATGGCGATCTTGAAACATTAAACTTTAACGAAGATAAAAATATTGATATAGCTGAATATCAGATACAAAATATTTTAAATAACGCAAAAGAATGAGAGTATATCTTTGAAAAAAAATCGATAGCTGTAAAAGAACTACTTCTATCAATTGACATTGATGAGTTCCGCGTTGGAGTAAGAGATTTTGAAGATTTCATTGACGATTATGGCTATGATCTTTCTCATGACCAGCGAATAGAGCTTTTTTTCATAACCAACCTCCTTTTCTCGGTTTTAATAGATAATGACAAAAAAGATGCTGCCACACTTGAAACAGGATACTTTTATGGAAACCTTAAAGAGCCCGTAAATGATATTTTTCCCTATATTGAACAGTGTCGAAAAGAAAAACCGGAAAAATTCAACAACGATATTCCTATTAATAAAATCCGAAATCAATTCTTGAACGAGATTGTACATAATAACAATATCCTGCCAGAAAATCATTTTTATAGTATAAAGGCGCCAACAGGTATTGGAAAAACATTTGGCTGCCTTGCCTTTTCCAATCAGTTAAAGGAAAAACTTCTTCAAGGAGAGGGGAGAATTATTTACTGTCTTCCTTATACTTCAATTATTGACCAAAACTTCGATGAATTTGAAAAAGTTATTAAATACAATAAAAAGACAAAATATAACGAAAAACCTCGACGTTATCTTATAAAACACCATCATCTGATGTTTAAAAAAATTGAAAAGAGAATAAATAACGAAGAATACACTTACAAGGATTACCTCGATGACAAACTCTTTGTCGAATCCTGGGAAACATCGATGGTTGTTACGACTTTTGTACAGTTCTTTCACACGATAATTGGATATAAAAACAACTTCCTCAAGAAGTTCCACAATATTATTAACTCTATTGTTATCCTCGACGAAGTTCAGAATATTCCTCCTCAGTATTACAGATTGTTAAAAGATATCCTTCATGTCCTGGGCAAGCGATTTAATATATACTTCCTTCTTATTACCGCTACTCAACCTGAGATATTTGATATTTCAAAGAGCAGCCCTATTTCATTAGTTGATAGTAGAAAATATATTGAGGATCCACTCTTCAACCGTGTAAATCTTAAAATAGATCTGCAAAAGCGAAGACTTGATGATTTTATAGACCATTTCTGCAATAGCTTTATAGATAATAACTGTCTTATTGTTGTAAATACGAAAAAATCTGCAATAGATATTTATCTTGCCGTAAAGAAAAAGAAAAGAGATTATTCTGTATTTTGTCTGACTACTTATCTTGTTCCGTTTGATAGAAAAAAGAAGATAGGAGAAATTAGAAAAGCTTTAAAGGCCGGGAAAAAGCTGATTGTTATTTCAACTCAGCTTATTGAGGCTGGTGTTGATTTGAGTTTCAAACATGTTTATAGAGATTTTGGGCCACTTGATTCGATTATACAAGTTGCAGGCCGTTGCAACAGGAATTGCGAATATGGAGAAAAAGGCGGTGAAATGACTCTTGTTAATCTAACAAATGATAAAGGTCAATGCTTTCATTCATGGGTATACGAGCAGATACTTTTTCAATATGTATCGCAAACTTTGACGAAAGATATCTATGAAAGTAAAGACTTTGGAGAACTATCAGAAAAATATTTTGAAAAGTTTGATTTTATTAGCGAAAAGAATAAACTCCTAAACGCAATATATGACCTTAACTATGACATCAGAATGAAAGATCAAACACCAATTAAGGATTTTAAGCTGATAAAAGAATATAGAGAAAAATCCATCTACATACTGATAACAGAGGAAGCACAAGATAATATGGAAAAACTCCTTAGCCATAAGGAAAGTCTTATAAATGATAAGCTTTCAAAGAGTGATAAAGAAGTTATTCTTTTTGAAATAGAAAAATTAAAAGGTAAATTGAAGGAATATCAAATATCGTTAAGAGAATCCGAACTAGTGGAATATGTAAATACGTATGTTTTAAATGAAAAAGATTATTATGCTTATATTTCATATGAAAATCAGAAAGAATATGCTTATGGTGAAAAAATCGGTTTTTTAGTAAAACCAAAAAAGAATAATAAAACGATGATAGTTTAAGATTGAATAGAATCGAAAGGATGAATTAAAATGAAAATGCAACAAATAACTTCAAAAATAACGATAACAAATAAGTTTATAGATATAGTAAATGAGTCTGGAATTGAATATGATTCGATTTATCTTTTCGGCAGTAGAGCCGGTGTTAACTTCAATGATGACAGCGATTGGGATTTTTTGATAATTATAAAAAAAGATGTAGAAGAAAGGGAGAAGAAAGAATACCGAAGCAGGTTAAGAATTAAGTTTCATGACCATTTCCCTTTCAATCCTATTGATATAATAATAAAAGACTTACGCTGTTTTGAGGAAGAGAAGCATATAATTAATACAATATCCAATGAGGCTTTTACCGAAGGTATAAAACTATGAGTATGAATTATGCTCTGGAATGGATAAAAAAGGCTAATGCAGATTTGGATACAGCCAAAACTTTGACGGAAATTGATAACCCCCATACAGAGATTATTGGATTCCATTGCCAGCAGGCTGTAGAGAAATATATGAAAGCCTATCTTGTTTCAATTAAAATGAAAATACCTAAAATACACGATCTCGATTCTTTATTACAAATATGCATTCAGAATAATTCTGATTTTGCTAATTTAAACAGGGAAAAGATATCCAGTCTTACTGATTATGCTGTAGATTTTAGATATCCGGATGATTATTCTGAACCAACACTTGTTGAAGTAAAAGAATATTATAAACTTGCATTAAAAATAAAAGAATTCATTTTACCAAAGGTGAAATATAATATGGAAGAATAAAAACTGATAAATTGCTTTGCTTATTAAATTACTGAATGAGAAGTTTGCCAGAAGTAAAGGGAAGGCCTGCTGTAAGCAGCAGGACCAGAAAAGATGGCAGTCTCGATACACTCGGCTGGGGAGCCAAATCAGAAGAATAACCACAGATCTTCTATTTTTTTGCAAAACAGCAGCTATCATGTTATTCTTTTTGTGCTTGAGAGGATGGGCTGTTGTAATCACAAAATATGATAAATAAATAGGCGATTCTTTTTGATTTCCGCCCGTTTTCTCAGGAGGGTGATTATAACTCCTTTTAGTACCTTAATCCTGATAATCTTGAATGTGGCTTGTCCACATTAGAGGATCGTAGAAAGAAACGACCTCATATACAGTATAGATAATCCCCTGCGTAGTAAATGCCACCTGCAAAGCAGGTGGTGGTTTCCAAGCCAAAAGTCTTTTAAAGGCATAGCCTTTGAATTAATCTTTTTTGAAATATTATATACCTCCTCCAAAGGAGGTGGCTTCCTTTTGGCACAGTGACAGCAGCGGGGTAAGTTCCACTCATAAGTCGAGTAACTCAGTGGAATCCAACTTGACCTGCTCTGCAGTAATGAGAGAGCATTTATCCGCCTAAATAATCCGCCTGAGCCCTGATGGATTGCAAGACCAGCTTCATCAGAAAACAGATGCTCCTTTACTCCCGCAATTTCTAAGAGGCTGATATGAAAAAAAGTGCTAGACTTTCATCATAGAGGGGTTAGCGAAAAATAGATGTTTTCCAAATTACGGGTCCATACCTTATAAATTTTTTGAAAAAATAAAAAAATGGGCTATATTTTTATAGAGAAGAGTGGAAAAAAATGTGATCGACTAAAAAGACGACCTTTTTTAACATTCTTATTAATATACCTGAGATTTCTGGTACAAAATACGATACCAACTAACTATCAGGAGCTAACCAAATGGCTTCATTATCT
>JAUVYC010000034.1 GCA_030603285.1 Spirochaetota bacterium | reverse complement strand
CCATTTTCAAAATCAAACGGTCGGACAGCAGTGCTTTTAACTATATAAATGATAGGTAGTTAAAATTTGCGAGAGGGGGACTCGAACCCACAAGCCTCAGGGCACTAGATCCTAAATCTATTTCCATACCAGCTTAACCTTCTTTCCGAATTCATACGCCTCCTTTTCTGATGAGAAGGATCGCTGGTCAATTATGAAACATCCCTGTTTTTCCATATCATTCATGAGTGAAAGTAATGCCTTCCTTTCCCCCAATCCGCTTCTGGCAACAAATGCAAAAGCCCTTCTCCCAGCAATCCCGGGTATTTTGTTCAGCGCATCCCTGAGCCTTGGCGGAGTTTTTGCCTTAAATATTGATGTAACATAGGAACCGACAAACAAAATCTTGCATGCTGCAAGCCCTCTGAAATGCCCTGCATTATCCGGGAACAGCAGGACAGTTCCAACCTGTTCTTCCAGCCCTTTTCTCAATCCCTGAGCAAGTTTTTCGATGACTTTTTTTTCTGATGAATATAATATTCCTATATGCAAAAGAGGCCTCCATATCTTTTCACCCTATTATAGTAAAAAATTCTGGTTTAGCAATAAAAAAGTTGGCAGATTAAATAATTACCTGAGCATTATGATTACAAAACTGGTAAATAAACTAAACCGAAGGCACTCACTTCGCGTGAATTGAAATTTTACGACATTATTTTTTCAACTTCTTCACCAGCGCTCTTTTTAACGCAGTCACATCCTTATTTTTAAAAAGTATATTCATCACAAAAAAGAGCATAATTCCCAGGACAAGCAAAAGGATTGTCAGCCCGGCATTATAGGCCTTTGATTCAAGCATTATACGGGTAAAAAATTTTGAAAGGATATGCAGGCTTACAGCCATAACAGCCGATGCCAGGAGGGATTTTAAAAAAGAGGAAACAATCTCCATATCAAGTATTATCCCTATCCTTCTCCTGAGAACAACATAAAGGAGAAATAAATTACAGAACGCAGCTATGCTCCCGGCAAGGGCAATCCCCCCAAGCTCAAGAGGCTTTGATAGGACATAGCACAGGATGATATTTATCGCCATAACAACCACTGCAATATATACGGGAGTTCTTGTATCCTTCATTGAAAAGAACATCTGGACAATTACCCTCGTTCCTCCTGTACCGCAGAGTCCCAGGGCATGAAACAATAATGCATACGCGACTATCATGGTGGATTTTTCGCTAAACTCCCCGTATTCAAATAACATCCTTATAATGGGATATCTGAGTACAATGAGCCCGACACTAGCCGGAAGAGTTATCAGAAAAACCAGGCGGAGCGCAAATCGTAAATCGGATACCATACCTTCCTTATCGCCCTTTGTAGACTTTTCAGACAATGCCGGAAGTATTACTGTTGATATTGAAATAATAAAAACTCCAAGAACAACCTCAACAATTACATTTGAGAACCTCAAGGCCGCAACACTTCCTTCCTTCAGAGTTGCTGCGATTAACTGGGAAATAAGCGTGTTTATCTGGTACACGCCTGCCCCGACTGCTCCGGGGAGCATAAGAAAAAAAACCTTTCTCACACCAGGGTTTTTGAAATGAAAGTGTAATCGGTATTTAATATTTCTCTTGAGTAAGAAAGGTATTTGAAAGAAAAACTGGAGTATTCCTCCTGTTAAAACCCCGATGCCAAGCGCAATACCGGCATCTCTCATCCTGGCTCCTAACAGTAAACCAATAGTTATAATACAAATGTTTAGCAGTATCGGTGTAGCAGCAGAAGGAACAAAAACCTTATAGGTATTGAGAATGGACTGCGATAACGCTGCAAGGCTTATAAAAAGAATATACGGAAACATCAGGCGAGTTAAAAAGATGGTTAGCTCAATTTTTCCGGGTATCTTTGAAAATTCCGGTAAAAAATATCTTAGCACTGGCGCAAATAGTATTGTTAGTGCGACAACCAGGATGAGGAACATAAATACCATAGTAAAAAAACTGTTCACAAAATCATCAAGATCCTCCCTGCTCTCCTGTTCGATATAGTCCGAAAAAACCGGGATAAAGGCAACGGTCATGGCACCCTCGCCCACCAACCTCCTCAGCAGGTTAGGCAGCATAAATGAGATAGCAAATGCATCTGAGCTTCCTGACGTACCAAGCAGGTAGCCCCTTACCCACTCCCGGATAAGCCCGAATACCCTGGAGATAAAGGTCACAACACTCATTTTGAAAGCTGACTTTACAATACCCCTGTTATCCATTTCTCTCCTGTTGGGAATGAGAGACCCGCCGGGCAGCCTCTACTCCTGTGCAAAATGACATGCTGCGTAATGGCCCTTTTCATATTCAAGCAATTCAGGCTGCTTTTCACTGCAGATGAGCGGAAAACCTTTTCTATGTAACACACGGCAGCTATTTTTATATACACATCCGCTTTCAAAAAACTGTACGTAAAAATCGGATATCTTTGGATTCCAGAGGTGCTTCGTATAAGGATGGAGAGGATTTTCTGTTATGACAGATTTGGGTGCCAGTTCAACGATCTTTCCTCTGTACATAACCGCAACAGTATGGCTGAGCATCCTGACTATCCTCAAATCATGGGAAATAAACAGTAAACTGGTATTCTCTTCCTTCTGGACCTCCAGAAGCAGGTTAACAATCTGAGACTGTATGGACATATCAAGAAGGGAGAGCGGTTCATCAGCAATAATAAATGCAGGATGTATTGATAGTACGCGGGCAATATCGAGCCTTTTTAATTCACCACCCGAAAGGCTGCCGAGAAAATGTGAAAGCATTTCTTTATGTAAATTTACCCGGGACATAAGATGGTATATTTCATCCCTGAGCTCTTTCGCCCTTAAATCACTGTAGAGTTGTACAGACTCCTTCAATGCATCATATGCTCTCATTCTTGGATTAAAGGAGGAGCTGGAATCCTGAAATATCATTTGAAAGTTTTTTCTCAGCGGTCTTATATGTTTTTCATTCATTTCAGTCAGATTATGTCCGTTAAAAAACACGGTTCCTGAATCGGGCTCGATGAGCCTTAAAAGTATTCGTCCTACTGTGGTTTTGCCGCAGCCGGATTCTCCAACAAGACCCAGTGTTTTTCCTTTTGGAATGGACAGAGAAATATCATCGCAGGCTTTTATAACTGTATGCCCTTTCTTATTATAAAAATATTTATATAAACCCTGTGTTTCTACAACTGTATCCAACCCATCTCCTTTATGAATAAAATAAGTAGCACCTTATATAGTGTTGCGAGGCAACCCGGGCCAATTCAGGGCAGGCAGATTCACACTTTTGCCTGATCTTTCCCTCTGCATAAGGGCACCGTTCCAGAAAAGGGCAGCAGTCCATCTTTCTCTTATTATTCGGCACGGTCCCGGGTATTACTCTCAGTTTTTTTCCCCTCTTTATATCTGAATCACTGGGAACTGATGAGACCAAAGCCTCAGTGTACGGGTGTTTTGGACCTTTTTTTGTTTTCATAACATAGTTCTTACTCCCTATTTCAACAACAGTTCCGGCATACATGACCAATATATTGCTTGCGATCGTACTGACAATTCGTATATTGTGGGAGATGAGCATCAGGGTCAAATTCATTTCAGTCATGAGAACTTCAAGAAGTTCAATCATCTTGTATATATTCGTGGTATCAAGACCGGTAGTTGGTTCATCTGCAATAAGAAGCCTGGGATGAGAACATAAAGCAATAGCAATAGTAACCCTCTGAGCCATGCCGATTGAAAGCGAACCCGCATACATGCTCATTACAATCTCAGGCCTGTAGAGCCTTACGGATCTCAGCAATTTAATTGCTTTTTCTTTTATTTCATAACTGTTTGCTTCTCTATTAAATCTCTTAATCGTTCTTGTAAGCTGACCCCCAACAGGGATAAATGGATTAAGGCTTTGCTCGGGATTCTGAAAAATCATAGAGATGTTTTTCCCTCTAATATGCTCCATGATTCTGTTATTTCTCCTCAACCATTTTTCTGAATCCTTAATTATCGTAAAAGGATTTTCTTCAAAACTGACATACCGGTCAAGTCCAAAAAAAAGATTGAAAAGCGTATCTTTCTTATAATCGTTTTGTTTTCTAACACCTCGAGACAGAGATTGTTTAATGAGTTCGGCATCTTCTTCTGACGGCTTAAAAAAGAATTGACCGTCGATGATACCTGGCTCCGACTCAAGCAGGCCCATCATAGAAAGGGCAGTTACAGTTTTCCCACAGCCGGATTCCCCAACAACCCCTAATACTGTGCCTTCGTTTATCGAAAAACCAACATTTTCAACAGCTCGAATAAACCTCTTATCTCTCTGATCATAGAAATAGACTTTTAGATCATTCAACTCTGCCAGTAATGACATTATCTCGAAACCTTTTCACTGTAGATAGAATTCAGACCGTCTCCTAATAAGTAAAGCCCCATTATGGTTACAAGGATAACAAGCGCAGGTATTGTGGACAGCCAGATTTTACCCTGAAAGAAGAAATCTTTTCCCATGGAAACCATATTCCCCCAGCTTGGAATGGGTTCCTGAACACCTATTCCAAGATAAGACAGAGATGTCTCTATTAGAATAGACTCTCCCATACCAAGGGTTGCTTGAATGATCAAAACAGACTTTGAAGACAACCATACTATATGTTTGAAAATAATGTTTACCTGGGACAAACCCAGTTCCTTGCATGCTTCAATAAACTGTTGTTTCTTCAATAATTCCACTTTCGACTTTATATACGATGAAACTTTTGGTATACTTGAAATTCCTACAAACGTCATAATCAGGTAGATGGATGGATTGAAGAGAACGATGATAATAAGAATAAATATGAGCCGGGGAATGGAATCTATTATATTGAGAAAATAGAAGATAATTTTTGAAAAATATCGAGGATAATACGCTGATATAATTCCAAATAACAAACCGAAAGTTGTAGATATTGTAACAGAGATGATACCGGGGATAAAAAATGCCTCAGTCCCCTTAACGATACGCAAAAAGATGTCTCGTCCCAAAAAATCTGTCCCGAATATATGTTCAAAAGACGGTGAGAGAAACATTTTAGAAATTTCTACTTGCATTGGATCTTTAATAAAGGTGTTGGTAACAGAAATCACAAAAAAGACAAAAAGATAGAACACAACGAAAAGTCCAAAACCCACGGATACAACATCTCTCACACTTGCTCTTTTAGATAGGGGAACATGAAAGCCTTCAATATTAATTCTTTCCTTCTCATAGTAAAATCTCTTCATTTTATTATTTCTCACCAGGCCTGAAATAGTAGAGAATCAGTTCTTTTAAGAGCATCCCGCTGCGGACACATAAAACCGCAAGAAATGCTATCACAATAAGTACAGGTAAATCTCTGTTAAGTGTGGACTGGAATGCAAGTCTTCCCATTCCCGGCCAATTAAACACATGTTCAACGATCACTGCCCCTCCGATGAGGAACGGTATTTTAGAAAAAATAATTGAAATAAGTGGAATAAGAATGCCTTCATTTATCGAGCTCCTTAATACAGATTCGCCGCGGGCCTTCGATGCAACTACATAATCAGTATTCATCACCCTTTTTAATTCATTTGCAATGAGACGAACAATCTCGCTTATTGATTCATTGCCGAATCCTAACACAAGTACTGGAAGCACATAGGAGATAAGAGGATTTCCCCTCTCTGAGCCATAAGGGTAGTAGATTGGTAAGTAACCGGTATACCGGGATACAGCATAGATAACCAGATATCCAAGATAAAAAACGGGTATTGAAGACATGATGTAGGAAAAAATAACAAATGGCCAGGAATAGCTCTCAAATCCCCTGTAGGCTGAAAAAATCCCAATGGGAACAGATATAAGGATGGATAAAAAGATACTGCCAATTGTAAGTATCAGCGTATTCCTGAAGGCAGGAAATACAATGGTGTTTATATCTCTTCCGGAAACTATTGACGTTCCGAATTGAAAGGTAAAAAGCCTCCTTAATAGTTTAAGATACTCTGCACCTCCCAATCCCTTTCCGGGAAACGATCCTGGCATAAGGTTAAAAAGCAAAAACAAAAGTGCAGTCACTCCGATGATAAGCAAAAACATACTGAGCAATTCTTTGATGAAGAGCTTCAGGAAGCGGGTCATTACTTCTGTTCCTCTGCTGGTATGTACCAGTCCTTTACATAGGTGAAAAATCTTGTCGGATGTATCTCAACACGTCGCAATCTCCTGTTATATGCAGCATAGTTTGTAAGGGTCCATAGATAGGTATATGGCACATCTTTAGCAAGGATTTCATGTAATTTTTTATAAATTGTACGCTTCTTTTCTATATCCAGAGTGGCTCGGGTTTCATCGAGTAAAGCATCCACTTCAGGATTTTTATACGCCCCAAAGTTATTCTTACCAGGTCCAATCTCCCTTGAATGAAATAGCGAAGAGATATCGAAAGAATCATCAAACAGCCAGTCTGCATAGATAATATCAAAATCGTGAATTACAAATACAGCTTCGGTCCATGTCTTCCATTCAAGCCATTTTATGTTTATTTTTATACCGACAGCTTTCAGATAATTCTGAAAAGCAAGTATTACCCTCTTAGTGGTCTCATTCTCCTTTGAGATTGGCACAACCATCTCGAATTCAAGAGAATAACTTCCCCTCACGCGGGTTCCATCCTTTGTCCTTTCAGTAAATCCAGCCCTATTGAGCAGCCTGTTTGCCATTGCAGGCGAAAAGGATACAGGTTCAACATCCAGGTTGTATGCCCAGCTCCCGGGGGCAAAAGGGCCCGATATCACCTGGCCCTTTCCCTCAAAGAACGAGCCAAGCATCTCCGGCCGGTTAATAGCGTAAGAAATCGCACTTCTCACATCTCTTATTGCGAGCACGGGATTCCTTATATTATAACCAAAGAACGAATAAGACAGGGTACTGTATGGTGCTAACTCAAACTGTAAATCTCCCTGAATTTCTGATATATCTCGTGGAGGGACACGTGTCTCAAGGTCTATCCCTCCGTAGAGGAGAGTCTGCGTGATGATATTTTGATCTGCAAACGGCCTCATTATAATTTTTTCTATAAAAGGAACACCTAAATGGTACCGTTGATTTGCTTGTAATGCAACTTCAAAAAAAGAACCTTCCTGTGAAACAAACATATACGGACCCGTTCCGATAGGATGTTTATAGAGAATAAGGTCTTCATCCCCCTTCAGGTAAGAAATGTCCTCTAAAAGGAATGAAGGAAGTATTTTAAAACTGAATCTCCCAAGCACATTTAAGATAGGTTTTTTCAATTTAAATACAACTGTATGCGTATCTTTCTTCCACGCAGTTCTGATAAAATTATACCTTGACTGGAGAGATGTGAGTGTTTTTGGATGCATCATTATATTAAATGTTTTGACCACGTCATTCGCTGTAAATGGCCTGCTTTTCATCTCACCGGGCACAGAATGCCAAAAAACATTTTTTCGAAGGTAAAAAGTCACGGTTTTTAAATCCTTTGAAACCTCCCATCGCTCAGTAAGATCTCCCATTATTTCTCCATTTGAGCCGTAATAAACAAGTGATCCGTATATTAGCTCAATTAAACGTATTGAGATAGAATCGTTTGCCAGTATTGGAACGAGCCGGATAGGCGCACCGTACTCACCGTATATGAGGGTTCCCCCCTTTTCCTGGGCAAACCCAAAAATATACCCTGTTAATATAAATACAAGCAGAAATATGATTAATTTTTGTTTAAAATTCATTTTCTCAACCCCGATATTTTAATGATGCTGATAGAGTTATTTAAAGTAAACGCTTGTTTCCTTTCATGCCTCAACAAATCACTCACTCCCATACCCTGACCCCCCTTATTGGGGGTTGCCCCTGATAACAAATATCCAATTTAATCTATTAATGCTTCACCACTTCCTTTCTGTTTATAGGAATATACTGACTGGACTGCATCCTGTAATGGCCTGATCCCGGAAAATCTTTTCCCAAGGGAAAAGAAGATTTCAAGACTCTCAGGATAGTGTTCCCTTCTGTAATACACATATGACAGCTTTAATAAAAAGTTAGGATCATTTGTTTCGATTTTATTCTTATTCCCCTTGTCCCTTGCCCTTTCCAGGTAATACAGGGCACTCACATACCGCCTTGAAAAAAACGAAATTTCCCCTAATAGGGCTGTATCTCTCCTTGTCCTTTCCCATTCAGTCCTGTATATGAACGATTCAATCTTATTCATGGTGTCTTTTAGCATTGTATAATCGACATCTGATGAAATAACTACCATCATCATTTCAAGAAGGGATGATGGTTTTCCATGTATTCTGCTGATTTCCTTCTCAAGCAGTTTCAGGCCCTTTTTCTCTTTACCCATGAGGATTCCCGCTGAAGCTTCACATGCTACTGCTCTTACTCTTGTGAGTGAGCTTGAGACCGATAGCTTTTTTGCCTTTGATGCAAATTTAAGGCTTTTATCATAATTATCAAGATAGAGATACATCTGGGCTACATAATATGATGCAAAACTGGCTAATTCCCCGGAAGATGCTGTGACAATCGGTTCGAGGTTTTTAATTGATTCACCGAATAAAATCTTACTGTAGTTTTGCAATATTGCAAGATCATAAAACCGTATTTCTTTATTCTTGTCCTTCTTATAAATAAAGATTGGAGTATCAAGGTTTATATTGGAAATCTGCCCATAAGCCTCATTGAAACGGCCAAGTGATAAGAGGGTATAAGCATAGTTTACCTTAAGAGTATCTATATAGGGAAGCCTGTCTATCCCGGGTCTTGCAAGAACACCTTTTGTCATTTCCTCACCTTTAGCAGGATTGATCCCGAGATAAGCATTTAGATATCCCTGTGTAGAATAAGCAAGGGGATCATCTTTTTTCACTTTTTCCCATAAATCGGAAGCCTTATCCTTTTCACCTGTACGATAATAAGCTGCTCCAAGATAAACAAGGGCCAGTCCATTCAATTCACTGTTTAAAGAATTATTAGATACCACTTGATTTAAAATACCGGCTGCTTCAAGGAATTGCTTGTTCAAAAAGTATCCAATCCCTAAAAAAAGCCTGATTTCATCCGGTGGATTTTTTTCTCTATCTTTCACATGTATAAGGTATCCAAGATTCGTTAATACATTCAGCTTAGCCATTTCACGGTAAAATTCGCCTTTCCTGTAAAGAATCCTTCCAACTGTATACGCTGATGTTATGTCAGGCTTTATCTTTTCTTCATTCAGAGCATTCTCAATAACCTCCAGAGCTTCGTCAAAATGGTTTATACGGTTGAGCTTTAATGCATCTTCTATCTCCTTCGGGATTGGATACAGACAGGAAACAGAAAAGATAAAAAATAAAATGATAAAAATAATCTTTTTCATGATGTTAATTTTGATATTTCTCCCTTCTGTATTCTTGAAAATAGGTGGATACCGCAATAAAAATCCTATCCCAGCCTAAGACCTGTGCTCGAAATGATATAAGACCGTTGGAAGAGACAGAGATGTCATGATTAATATTTGTACCGGTCTCTACAAGTGATTCTTGCCGGGTTTCAGTATTGTAAATATAAATGGGATTGTAATCCCTATCAATATTTTTAGCGAGTATAATATGTGTACTGTCAGGAAACCATGCTGTTCCCTGTGTATTATCCTTAACAACATCGGGCACATGAAAATATTTTATCAATTCCTTACCAGCTTGCGGCGCAGAACCATCTGAGGGAATAATCATTAATGCCCACCTTTTTGTATTAAAGGGATCACGCTCCTGATTATATGTTGTATAAAAAGATATTTTTTCTCCATCAGGAGAGTAAGCAGGTAAAACATCATCAAAAAACCATTTAATCAAGACTTCATTATACTCATTCTCTTTCCCTGCATTTCGTATAATATGAATATCATGAGAGTGTTTACCTCCTGTCGTATAAACAATATCTCTGCTATCAGGCGACCACCGTGGAAAAAAATCAGTATCTTCGCTATACGTTAATCTTTTTAGGTCCCCCTTAACAAGATTCAGGAGGTATAAATCGCCATTACCCGTTCTGCCCGATGTAAAGGCTATTTTTGTCCCATCAGGAGATACACTTGCCTGACCATCCTTCTTGACTTCTTCCGTCATCATAAAATAATCTCCAAAACTTTTCGGGTGTATGCTCTGCTGAATGGCCTCCAGGGTAATATCTTCCGGTTCTACAGAACCGATAAATATATTATACTCACCTATTCCGGCATTGGACGTAAAAAGGTATGAACTGCTGGCCGGAAACCAGTTAAACTCGTAGTTAAAGCTTTCCTGGAACGAGCTTCTAAAAAAATCTTCGATAATCTTTTCATCATGTGATTCCGTCAGATATACCTCCTGGACTTTCTGAATCATAAAGGCAAAATCATCCGGCAACTCTCCGCTGTTTATCCGGTAGATGTAGATTTTATTAAATGTATCAAGATTTACTTCTACCGCAATATACGACTCATCAAAAGAAAATTTGGGGTTATATGTGTTAAAAGGGCCTGCCTTTTCATCCAGTTGCTGTATATGTATAATTTCAAGGCTTATTTGATCATAATCTAGTTTTACTTCCGGTTCTGCTGGCTGTTCTGGTTCCGGTTCTTTTTGTACAGGGGTTGTTGGATATTTAACACTCTTTGTACACCCTGTAATCACCATCAAAATAAATAAGGAGATGAAAAAGGTTTTATTCCCCACCTTTCAGCCTTTCTGCCTCCTCTTTATATGACTTTGCAATGAAATACTGATGTTTGAAATACGTATCGTTTAATAAATCATCATCATAAAAATCAAAATAGTCAATCCATGAAAAGTATGCTCTGGAGAGGTACTCATTTTTCAATGAAAGATAATATAATTTCTGGTAGCATACTGACAGATAAAACAAGATATCCTGATATACTGTTATCCTTTTTTGAACCGGAATCTTATTCCTTCTTCCCCTTATATAATCAAAATTCAAAATTGCCTGTACATAATTATACTGAGCTAAACTCTTATTCATATAGAATTCGTTTTCAGCTTCATTATAATATGCCTGAGCTAAATTATAATACGAAAAAAAGTTTTCTGCCGCTTTAAATGTAATTTTTGAGCTTTCAAGCGAACGATTATAGTATTCAATAGATTTTTTAAAATCCTTTATGTCATTGAGATAAATATAACCAAGGAGCTCTAATGCTTCTGTGTAATCAGGATAGGAATAAGGAACATTACGTAAAATGGTTATTGTTTCATGAATATTTCCGGATGTATATTCCTCTTCAGCATCTTTAAGATAATCCAGGAAAAGGACAATACTGTTTTTCCCTGTTAAAGATAATTTCTTTTTATTAAAATTAATATAATCCCTGTACATTGTATATCCTTCCAACTCCAATTCAAGTAGATGAAATCCATAAGACACTACAAGAGGTTTTTCGCTGATAGGCGTAGTCCCTTTATATTCCCCATCAATGTATAGAAGTGCGTTATCAGGTGTTGACGAGACCCGAAAAAGGGTTTGCCCCTGTTTAAGATCGAAGTTTAACACCCCGATGTCACCTGTAACTTTTACACTCTTTTTGTCAGGTATATATCCCTCTTTATAGACAAGAAAATCGACATCAATATTCGGCCTCACCATTACCTTGATTTTCCCTTCGTGGTCGGTCTGACCAAACCAGTGATCATCGCGATAAACATTTGCATCAGAAACCGGATTCTTTTTGGAAAATACCACAATGGTCAGCGGAATGTCACTCTTTTCTTCCATACTTTCAACAAACCGTTTGACCTTTACTCCTGGTTCCAGTAAATAGCCTTCACTGATATCTTCCAGATCTCCAGCTGAAAAAGTTTCACCTGCATCTACAATTTTTAGTTTTACTACCCTTTTTTTAGAATAGGTTTTTGTAATTGTATCAAAATAATCAATAAAACCATAAAACAAGTTATTCGGCCTTACTCCATGCCTATATCCTAAATTAACGTATATCTTTTTACTAATAGATACAATATTCCCCTCTACAGGAAAATTATTTTTAAACCTGCCTGCAATATCCTCTGAGAGAGACTGTAATTCCCGCAGTGATACTGTTCTATCAATCTCAAATATCTTTTCCCCTGTATAATCAAATCCATATAGTTCGACCTTCAAATCATTGCCGCTTCCGCTGATTTTTCCGAAAATTATTGCGTCCAGTTCTTTTTTGATAAGCGGAATATCCTTCCAGCTAAAATTTTCACGAGTATAATTAATATTAAACTGATGAAACATTTCTGATATCATTTTACTTGAAACAATCGTAAATACACTTTTCGAAGAAATATAGTCTTCAATCCCGGTTTTCAAATCCATTGCCCGCCTTTTTAAGAAATGATCCTCCCTGTTCTTAATAATAAACGGCATTACAGCAACCTTTGGTGGCACAGCGTCTTTACTATATCCAAAATCAATTACTGAAAGTTTTGGTAGATCCTTTTCAATAAAAATAGTCTTTTTTAACCTGTCAGGCAGGAATGATTCCGGGTAATGAATAATAAGGTCCAAATAGCCATCCACACTGTTTTCATTTATATATCTAAATGAAATTATCCCATCCTTATCTGTCTTTCCCATATAATCCGGCCCAAGATAGACTTCTGCATTCTCAACCCCTTTTATGACATTATAGTATTCTGCATATATAAAAAGATCGATCAGGAGCATTTGATTCAACCCAACCTCAATATAAGAGTTTGGTTTTACAAGTACTTCATTCATCCATATATGCTCACCTTCTTTGAATATCTGTATTTTTTCTTTCCTAATATCTTCCCCGGAATACTTTGCCAGATAAACGCCGTTTTTATCGGTTTTCCCTTCCTCTTTACCATTAATAAAAACTGCAGCATTCTCAATTGCGGTATTATTTTTTCCATGAACACGAATTGAGTAAAACATATAACCATCAACAAAAGCAAGAAAATGATATTTTTCATACAGGCTTGCTTTTCCGAGCTGCGCTCTCTCAAGCTCTGTTAATATATCTGATTCACCTTCTAAAGTTGAGATACCGCTTTCCTCATCTTTCTTTTTTTCCTTACGTCTTTCCTTCTCCTCTTCTACTTTAAAACTGGTTTCCCATGGGCCATAGACATATCCGTCTCTATCTCTCTCAACTCTCAAAGTGTAGGATTCCCCTATTACAAGTTTAATATTTTTAGAAAAAACCCCCTTTTTATCAGTTTTTCCGATAAACCGTTGGTTAAGATAGATATCCGCCTCAGGGAGAGGATGTCGATCGACACGAAAAACTTCTATTTTAAAGGGGGATATAATTATTCTGTGTTCTTGTTCCCAGCTTTCCTTCAAATAGAAAAAGACTACAAGAGAGGAGAGGATAACTGAAAAAAAAATGAGTATAAAAGTATTTATTCTATTCAATTTCTAATGTTAATCTAAAAATATTTTATTTATGTCATATAAACATCTTGATTTATGTCATATAAACACCTTGTAAGCAGAATAAAAGAGGAATAGATCAATACCTTTTTCTTGAATGTAGTTGCCCGCATCAGTACCTTAATACTGATTTTTTTGCCCAATAGGCAAAAAAATCTTTAAATCTTGAATGTGGCTTGTCCACATCAGGTAACAGAACTCCTGGCTTATTATCTCTTATATCTTGCCTGAGCCTCTTATGATGGAGGCTGTATATTTACATCGCCTTCATTTAGAATTACTTCATCTGTTTTTTCTCCTTTAATAGGCACTCCTGTACCAGCCTCTATCTCCCTGATCTCAATTATACCAAGATCAAGGACTTGAGCCTCTTCAACTATAATATTAAAACTCTC
>JAUVYC010000148.1 GCA_030603285.1 Spirochaetota bacterium | reverse complement strand
TTGCGGCCATCATTAATTCAGGAAGAAATATTATATCATTTTCGTACTTTTCACCTATGATATCGAGTCCCTTTACCAAACCTTGTTCAACCGCTTTTAAAGGGTCTATATCCTTTTTAATAGCTCCCCGTGCGGTCTGTTCTGCAAGCTCCTCATCGAAATTAAGCACTGCTTCCTTTAATTTTTCAAGGATATCTCCTTCTGTCATTTTTCCTCACCGTCTTTTTGTCTGCGCTTAATATAAATGAGCGAGAAATAGTATACATCTTTTTACTAAAACAAACAATCGATTTTTAATGGGATATCCACTGCCAAAAGGAAGCCAACTGCTTTACAGGTGATCTTTTACTGATACTGTCAATAATGGGTACACCCACCGGCTCTCTGTAACTATATCAATTTTAAATGACAAATCAACTTAAAATAATTGACTAAAAATTAAAGGTATGTATACTATTTATAGAAAACTATATAAATCATTTTAAAATATTGTATATAAAGTTTTTCACTTTATATAATATCGCAACTATTATGGAGGTATTTGTTATGAAAAGGCTTTTCTATCTTATAATTATGGTTTTATTAGTTATTCCAACCTCTTTTGTATTCGTTGGTTGCGCGGAAAAAGCTGATACAGGTGTTATCAAGTACTATACGGACAATGATGAAGGAGAACTAGACCCTCTTGCAGATGCAATTGCGAAAGGTACAGGATTGAAGCTTGAACCCCTAAGGTTATCATCAGGTGAAGCCTGGGCCCGGGTAGATGCGGAAGCTCCCAATATAGGGGCAGATATGCATTTCGGTTGGCCTCACTCGTTTGTCCTCATGGCCAAAGAGAAAGACCTGCTCATGAAGTATAAATCACGGGCATGGAAGGATATGCCCGATCAGTATAAGGATCCTGATGGCTACTGGTACGGGTGGTCTTACTGGTTTACCTGTATAGCGGTTAATACAAAACTCCTTGAAGAAAAAGGGTATGATCCGCCTAAATCATGGAAAGACCTTCTGGATCCGAAGTGGAAGGGAGAAATTGTAATGCCCAATCCTGGAACCTCCGGAACAGCATACCTTGGAGTTTCTACAATTATGCAGCTCTACGGTGAAGATGAAGGATGGGATTACCTCGCAAAGCTTCATAAAAATGTTGCTCAGTATACATCATCCGGTTCCGCACCTGGACAATTAGTTGCACAGGGTGAATTTATGGTAGGAATAACATGGGACCAGGCCGTATTAAAGAGAGAAAAAGAGGGATATCCGGTAAAGATGATTATTCCGGAAGAAGGAACAGGTTTTGTGCTTGACTGCTGCGTTATTTACAAAAATACCGAAAACCCCATAAGTGCAAAAAAGTTTGTAGATTATATAGCTTCAGAAGAGTTTCAAAAAGTCATAGGTCAATATAGATCGAGAGTTACTCGCCCAGGAGTAGAATCGATCGTTCCTCTCAAGCCAAAGCTTATCGACTATGATGCAAAATGGGCGGCTGATAACAGAGAAAGGATTATGAGCGCCTGGAAATCAAAGTTCGTCCAGTAATACTTCTGTAAACCAGTTACACAGGCGGTTTTAAGCCGCCTGTGTTTTCACCCCTTTAGAAGCACAGGAAATAAAGTGAGTAAAACGCAAAGAGAAAAGGGCACAGCATTAGGGATGAGGAGGGATCCTACATTTATTGTATTAACAGCTATCATGACACTGTTTCTCCTGTTGTTTGTTGTTTATCCCGTTGTATCAGTGCTCATCACATCTTTCGAATCTGAAGGAGAGATTTCTCTTGCTAATTACAGCGACTTTTTTCGATTCTCATACTACTACAGATCCATGATAAACACTTTACTACTCGGTGTTATAACCACTGTAACGATCCTGATAGTTGCTTTTGCGTTATCCTATACTATAAGTAAAACAAACCTTCCATTAAAAGGCCTTTTGAGGATAAGTGCTCTTTTACCTTTAATTTCACCTCCATTTATTTTTTCACTTGCTCTTATCATTATTGCAGGAAGGAGAGGATTGATTTACCGTTTTCTTGGAATCAGTCCAAGCATCTATGGATGGCCCGGTCTCATTATTGCCCAGGTACTCACATTTTTACCCCTGGGATTTCTCATGGTAAACAATGTTTTACAATCGCTTGATCCGAGCCTTGAAGATGCTTCATCTGATTTAGGTGCAAGCCAGGCCAAAACCCTTTTCAAGGTTATCATTCCACTCTCTATCCCGGGACTTTTCAAAGCTGCACTGCTTGTATTTATTATGGCTTTAGCAGATTTTGGTAATCCCATGCTCATCGGGGGAGGGCTCCCAATTATGGCAACCGATGCTTACAATCTTTGGATTGGGGAACAAAACATGCAGATGGCATCAGCGTTCTGTATTTTGCTCATTATTCCATCCATCTTCGTGTATGTGATACAAAACTATATCCTCAAGGGAGGAACCTTTGTCACGGTAAGTGGTCAGATGATCGGCACAGAGAGGAGAAAGATTGCCTGGTATATTCAGTATCCGTTTTTTGCATTGTCACTCCTTATATGTTTAACCATTATTGCCTCTTTCTCTGTGATTTTTTTGAGCTCAGTAACAAAGCTCTTTATGTTTAATAATAAACTTACCCTGGAACATTTTTCAAGCTATGTTGGTTGGAAGGCCCTAAAAACCTCTTTCACTGTTTCCTCTATTGCTGCAGTAATTACTTCCTTTACTTCAATTATTTTCGCATATATTCTTGTAAGAAAAAAACCGAAGGCTCGTGATCTTTTAGAATTTATCTCACTTCTGGGATTTGCAGTTCCGGGAACAGTGATGGGAATTGGGTATATCCTCGTGTTTAATAAACCACCGCTTGTGCTTACAGGGACCCTTTTAATAATTATTCTTAATATATCTTTCAGGGAATTCCCTGTTGGACTTGAGGCAGGTATCAGTAAACTCCATCAAATTGATATTTCAATAGAGGAAGCTTCGAGAGATCTGGGGGCAAGCAGCTTTAAAACCTTCACTTCAATAGCTCTTCCCCTTATGAGCTCAGCTTTCGCAGCAAGTTTTCTCTACACCTTTATGGTTGGAATGATAACAATAAGCGCTGTCATATTCCTCATAGCGCCAGGGACAAACCTTGCATCACTCCTCATCCTCAGACTTGCCGAAACAGGGAATATCGGCAAGGGTTGTGCTATGGCTGTAATGCTTACAGTCGTTGTTCTTATAAGTCTTATGCTTCTAAAACTTATATCAAAAAAGTCAAATGTAGAAATGCTAAAGGGGTTTTAATTATGGCAAACGACACAATCCTTGAGTTGAAAAATTTAACCAGGATGTTTGGAGATGTTATGGCTGTGAATAACCTCAGTATATCTTCTATCAACAAAGGAGAGTTTATCACATTTTTAGGGCCCTCTGGCTGCGGCAAAACAACCCTTCTTAGAATGATAGGGGGATTTTGTTACCCTGCGTCAGGTGAAATCTTCATGCATGGTGAAAAGATTAATGATATACCACCGGAAAAAAGGAAAACAAGCATGGTATTTCAAAACTATGCTCTCTTTCCTCACATGAGCGTATTTGAGAATATAGCGTATGGTCTTAAAGTAAGAAAATTGTTAAAGGAAGAGATAAGGCAAAAAGTGAGAAATATATTAAAAATTGTTCAACTCGAGGGTCTTGAACAAAGAAAACCGACTGAGCTCTCTGGTGGTCAACAGCAGAGAGTAGCCCTTTCACGATGTATTGTTATTGAACCTGAAATCATCCTTTTAGATGAGCCTCTCTCAAACCTTGATGCAAGTCTTCGAGTCATAATGAGGGAGGAGATAAGAAAGATACAGCAATCCCTCCATCTGACAACAATCTTCGTCACACACGACCAGGAAGAGGCAATGAGTATGGCTGACAGGATTGTTGTTATGAATAAAGGGGAATTAGAGCAGATAGGCTCACCAACAGAAATATACGAAAAGCCCGCTTCGTTATTTGTAGCATCCTTTATCGGCTATATAAACTTGATAAAAGGGAGTATAAAATCAAAAAAGAATAATACCTTCACTATATCTACAGAAATCGGTGAACTTATCAACATAAATGATGATTTAAAGGAAATCAGCAGTGGAGATAAGATAACTATTATCATTCGGCCTGAATCTGCATCGATGGGAAATGTGGCTTCAAAATCAGAGAGAAACTGTTTAACAGGCACTATAAATAAATTTATCTATATTGGTTCTATTGTAAGGTATACCATTGATGTGAAGGGTTTGAGCTCACAATTCGTCCTCGATGTATCTAATCCTGAAGGTAAGGGGATTTTTAAAAGGGGCGAAAATGTAACAATAACATTACCCAAAAGATTTCACTGCATTAAAGCTTAAGATTTACAGATAATCCCTTTCAGCATCAGATATTAGATAGACTTTATAATTCATTATTTATTACATTCTTCAATTCTTTTTCTAATATCTTTAAAGGCTTGAATGGTTGGTTTTATTTTTCCAGCTTTTAAATTCTTATTACTCATTGCGAGTATTTTGAGTAGCGCAAGACTTTCTTGAGTTTGTTCATATAATTTTATATCTTGCAAAATTACCTTTGCTTCTCCATTTTGAGTAATAATCATTGTCTTTTGATTGTTTGAAATATTACGTATTAATTTTGATGCATGTGCTTTTAAATAACTTATTGGTTTTATTCATACAAACTCCGTCCATCTCAAGTAGTATATGGAACGAAAGGGATATTACAGCTTTTTGCAACTCCTGGATGCACACACTTTCCATGGAATGTATTTATTCCTTTTGCAATCGCATCATTTTGCTTTATTGCTTCTTCAATTCCTTTGTTTGCAATCTGCAGGCCGTACTGAAGTGTTACACTTGTAAGAGCAATGGTTGACGAGCGGGCAACTGCTCCCGGCATATTGGAGACACAGTAATGGACGATTCCATCCACAATGTAGATTGGATCATCATGAGTGGTTGGGCGGGAAGTTTCTGCAAATCCACCCTGATCAACAGATACATCGACAATAACAGCTCCGGGTTTCATTAGTTTCAGATGAGATTGTTTAATCAGCTTTGGAGTGGCTTCACCGTGCAAAAGAACAGCACCGATAAGAAGGTCCGATTCCTTTAAAGTGTATTCTAGATTTGCATCTGTTGCATACAATGTTGTGATTGAACTTCCGAATATATCATCGAGGTATGCAAGTTGTTTAGCGTTTATATCAAGCACCATAACATTTGCTCCGATTCCAACAGCCATCTTACAGGCGTTTGTTCCGACTACTCCTCCGCCAATAATACCTATAGTTCCGCGCCTGACACCAGGCACACCACCGAGTAGTATTCCCCTTCCGCCGTATTCTTTTTCCAGGTATTTTGCGCCTTCCTGAACTGCAAGCCTGCCTGCTATCTCACTCATTGGAATCAGGCATGGAAGAGAGCGATCCGGAAGCTCAATCGTTTCGTATGCAACTGCTGTAACTCCTTTTTCCATCAATGTAAGGGCAAGTTTTTTATCGGCAGCAAGATGGAAGTATGTGTATATAATCTGGCCATCATGAAGGAGTTCATACTCTTCCTCAACAGGTTCTTTTACTTTGATGATCATGTCGCAGGAATCAAAGATTGATTCCTTATCTTCTGTAATAATTGCGCCATTATTTTTATATTCTTCATCCTCATACCCTGAGCCAATTCCAGCTCCTTTTTCTATAAACACTTCATGTTCGTTGTTCCTGTATGCTTTTACACATTGAGGTGTTATACCAACTCGATATTCGTGTTTTTTGATTTCTTTTGATACACCGATCTTCATCTCTACCTCCGTTAAAGATGATATTATTAATTTAATATTATACTAAAAAGTCGATTTTTTCAATCAAAAAGAAATAAACAGAAATAGAGCTGTTTTTTTTAAAATATAAAGGGAGAACACTCAATCAAGATGTTTTTAGCATAAGAGGCGGAGAAAATCTCTATGGTCACACTTAACGTATATATCCATGGAATCCTCCCGGGAGCTAGCCCTCCTGCCACCGGATCGCTTTGAAAAAAGACCCATATAAAATCCTCCTGATTCGATTTTAAAGAGTAAAATACCCAAAGTAATCAAACATTCAAATAGTAATGTGAGCGGTTTGACCACGTGGTCGGCACTCCTGATAATAGGATTACTATTCTATATGAACAAATTTTAACGCCTCAGGGCAATAACCATCCCCGATACTTGAACTCGATCTAAACCGCTCACTCAATAATGATTTTATCATAGTAACAGAGCTATACAAACTATAAATTCTTACAGGCTACCCTTCCGGTTTATCTTTATGGAATGCTCCGGTTTGGTCTTTCTCCAAAGGTGTATGCTGTATCAGGGTTTATACTAATATTTTCGCTCGCACTTATATTACTGATGACATGGTATATCGGCAGGTCGGCTGAAGAGGTCCGTGTAAGACGATAGTCTAAAAACCAAAAATAGGGCTGTCTGCAGGAGGGATTGAACAATACTGGACAGATTGTGGAATGGAGAAACTACTAGCTGCTCTTAATAAAAGTGCCTTAAAATTAAAGAAACGCCTGGAAAAAGATTGTGAAATTGTATATCCATTTTTAGTTAAAAATGAATCAGATGCGAAAAAAGCAGGTAAGATCTTTTTGGAAAATGAGTTGGATATTGTATTGATGTACCACGCAACATACGTGTACAATGCTATGAGTATGGCTTTAATTGACGAAATAAAAGGAATCTTTCACGTACTTTTTCTTTCCCAAGTCTCTTTGCAAGTTTTTTCAGAGCTTCTTTGCCTTAGTCCTACAGCGATGATTTTTTTATTAGACTTTTTTTCCCACCTATATTATATTCCCTCGTAGGCTCCTCAGGCTTCTGAGGATAGAGCGAATCTTACTTCATCAACCCGATCAGAAAAAGTGTTGATCGGGACAGGTGAAATACGCTCTTAACAAGGAGCGCTACGAGGGCTATGAAAAAAGTATAGCACAGGAGCTGAGTTTTGGAAAGAGTTAAAAAGGAGAGGGTTGA
>JAUVYC010000128.1 GCA_030603285.1 Spirochaetota bacterium | reverse complement strand
GTATCTCTCTGTTCATCCGGGGTTAATATCTGAATTGTTATAATAAAAGTTTTACTTGATTATCCGGAGAATAATCCGTAATAGTACAGTGCCGTATTAAAGTTATTGGATCACTAGTGTCCGGTTATTCTTAAATGATATCATTTATTTTAATTATTATTTATTTGATCAAGATACAGATATATTTAATTCATTGTTATACAAATATTTAAAGCATTAATTGTTTTTCACATAACCATAAATATTTGTTTTAGATTTCAAATCGATAACAGTTAATTTTCGCTCTAATATATTGATAGTCAAGGAATTATATGATTTTCAAAATCAATTAATCGGACAGCAGTGTACTAAATCATATAATTTCAATATTTTTTAATTAATTTTTTAGCAGTAGGGGCAATTAATGAATTGCCCCTGCATTAAATATATTTTCCTTCTGTATTTTTCGTAAAAATATATAATGTAACCATTGAAATATTTGGTGAAATAACGGTATAATAGAGACAAAAAGGTAAACATTGAGCCATGCATAGAATACAAATAATCTTTTTCGTGGTGGTCATTTTTTTATGTTTATCTTCTCATCCGTGCAGTGCAGGGAAAGAAGAAATGAATATACAGGAAATAAGAGAGACATTAAACAATTTAAAAACTTCCAGGGGGAGGATTGAGTACCTCGAGGCGCTTGATAAAAAAGAAAAAGGCCATTTCGTTTTATATACCCTGGCGTCCTTGTATCTGGAGAGAGGTGAATTAGAAAAGACCGAGGCTCTGCTGAAAGAGGATTTAAAGAAACATAAAAACCCCTTTGATGCGTATGAAAGCTACTCGCTTTTGATCGGCCTGTACAGGGATCATAAACGTATCATTCCGGAAGAGGAGATTGAACAGTACACCATTCTCTTTCAAAGGATGAAGAGAAAGTCGGAAAAGAAATCCAAAAAAAAACGACCGGTGAAGCAAGAAATACCAACCCGGCCGGGGCTACAAACTCGGGAGGAAGAGGAGAAGGAAATTGACTGGCCTGCGGTAAAGAAGGGGCAGTTTATCGATCAAGATAAAAAAATAGAATCCTATGGAAAGGATCCATTTCAGTTTGAACGCATGATCGGGGATTACTACTTTTCAAGGCAGAATTTTCACAAGGCATACAAGTTTTATCACAGTTTTTACCAGGACATGGATAAGCCTGTAGTGTCATTTCCTCCCCAGTCCATGAGGAATTATGTTGATACCCTGCTGAAAAAGAAGAAAACCGATGATGCGCTCCTTTTCATGGGATATATCATCAATTTGAAAGCCTATATGGTAAACGACATCTTTTATTTTGCCGAGCTCTATTATAATATGGGTGACCGTATAAGCTCTCTACTTGTTCTGATGTTTGCCCACACCCTGACAGAAGGGCACAGCAGCACGTTACATGAAAAAAGCAGGAGTATTATCGATCAACTTTACGATGAAATGAAAAATCTTCCTGAGGCACAGAAAATAATAAATCTTACTGATATCTATCTGAAGGGGGAAAATATTCTGAATATCCAGCTCATTATTGACGGATTAAAAAAAGATAACGTTAAAAATTTCTTCTTTTATTACCTGGAAGGGGTTTACTATTTTGCTGCCAACGAGTACAGTGAGGCCCTTGGACGTTTTCTCGAATTCAACGGGATTTATCCCTATCTTGCAGATGCATATTATTATGCTATGGTATCTATGTATAATCTCGACTCCGAAAAATACAGCAGACAGATTGTTGCTTTTGCAGAAAAGACGATTGAACTGAAACCTGATTCTCTGGTAGCGAAAATGACAAAAATGTACCTGGGAAAACTGCTGGGCCTTACGGAAGATGAAAGTTCCAAACTGCTCACTCCTTCAGAAATCGGATTTATTTTAGACAACTTCTTATTCCACGGGGCACCGGTAAACAGTCTTGATAAACTCCTGGCTTCCCTCACCATTTCAAAAAACCCCTATCAGATCGCCCTCGTTCAGCTCATGTCAAAGGTGAACCGAAGAAGAGAAGAGTTTGTATCCTACCTGAAACATGTCTATGACCTTTTTAATGAAAAAGGGAAAAGTTATATCGAACAGATCCTTTCAGCCATGGGAGAACCGCTTGATTGAACCTTAAAGAGTTTTACAGCAAGAACAGGATTCCAATCTGCCTTATCTTCCTTTCCATTTTTGTATTCGGCATTATCAGCCTTTTCTATCTTGACTATGATCTCATACCGGATATAGAATATCCGGAGCTTACGGTTATCACCTCCTACCCGAATGCGACTCCTGAAGAAGTAAAAAACCTCGTAAGTATCCCCATCGAACAGATAGTCCTTTCTCTGAAAGGTGTAAAGAATGTGAACACTCTTTCAAGAGAAGGGATAAGTGTAGTAAGGATTCAATACCAGTGGGGTGAAAATCTCAGCATCTCGCATATAGAGTTAAGGGAAAAGATGGACCTCCTGAAATCCTTTTTCCCAAAAGAAGTGAAAAGACCGGTTATTATTAACTACCAGCCTTCACAGGATGCAGTCGCTGGCATATCAGTATCATCTGACACTCTTGATGAGAGGTCGCTTTATTTACTGTGCAGGAAGGATGTTAAGGCTGTTCTTGAAAAAACAGAAGGAATATCCCATGTGCATATAGCCGGAGGCCGCAAACCCGAAGTCAAGTTAATGGTAGACCCCGAAAAACTCGTTAAATACAATATCAGTATTGCTGAGATAAGGAATATTATCAAGCTGTCAAATAAAAACTTTCCTGTCGGGTTTTTTGATGATGATAAGTATGAATACCTCGTCAGGGTAAATAGTGAAGTTACCGATTACCGGGAGCTTGAAGACATCATAGTGCGAGAGGAGGATAAAAAGCTCGTTTATGTTAAAGATGTCGCAACAGTAGAATACGGCACAGAAGAGAAAGACACCGGAATTCTAATCGATGGGAAAAATGCTCTCATGTTTTCAATCTATAAACAACCTGCGTCAAATATTATGAAAGTGTCCGGAAGGATTGATGAGCAGATTTCCCTGCTGAACGAGAGATATAAGGGAAACATTTCCTTTTACAAGGTGTTTGATGAAAGCATCTATATAAAAGATTCATTGAGAAATCTTATTATTGCAATGATCCTGGGGATTTTTTTCACGATTTTTTCTGTATATATATTTCTCTATAACTTCAAGATCAGCTTCATCATTATTTTGACCATTCCTTTAAGCATCATCGGGACATTCATTATTATGAAGATGACAGGGCTATCGATAAATCTGTTGACCCTTGGAGGATTCAGCCTGGCGATAGGGATGATTGTTGATAATGCAGTCATCGTTGTAACGAGTGTCCATGAATTGCTGTACAGCAGGACCAATGAAGGCAGGTTCTATGCGAGATTAAAAAAGATTATCCCCGCAGTATTTTCAGCAACATTCACCACTATAGTAGTTTTTTTCCCGATTTTGTTTTTGTCAGGAATTTTGAAGCTGATTTTTCTCCAATTGTCGCTTATGATTGTTGTTTCTTTGATTTTTTCACTGGTTATTGCAGTGACACTCATTCCTGTACTGTTACAAGGGGTAAGAATAGAAAAAAGAGACAATACCTTTTTTCAACTGGTATGGAGAATTATAGAAACTTTTTATCAAAAGGTACTTTTTGCGGTATTTAAGAAAAAAATATTTTTTGTTATTGCTCTGTTCATTATTTTTGTTTTCGGGCTCATTTCGTACCGGTCAATTGATAAACAGTTCATAGAGTCACTACCCCAGGACTATTTCTATGTGAATATATTTATCAAACAGCAGGTCACCTTTGAATACACTGCCCGGTTTACGGATTATGTATCAGACATGATAAAAAAGGATGGGCGAGTTTCTAAGATCATCGGGACAATCGGGGTTGATAAAAACGATGTTAAAGCTAATCTGGACGGCATTTACGGCACAAATACTGCTATTCTTAAGATTTATACAGAAGAGAAAGGGGAAAGCTTCTATGCACTCATTTCATCAATTCGAAAAGACCTCGGGATTTTTCGTGGTGTCGACTTTTTTATAACCATCCCGGACAATCCGGTTCAGCGTATGATCTCACGCTCTGATTTTGATGCTGTGATAAAAGTTTTTGATCCTTCACCAGAGTATTTAGCCGGAAAAGTGAAAGAAATAACTTCGTTTGTAAAAACCATTGAAGCAAAAGATATAACGGGTTCCTACTACATGTCGAACACTGAACGGTCATTACTACTTAAACGTAATGAAATGGCTATTTATAAAGTGGAAGCGCCGTTTCTGGGAGAGTTTATTGCCACTGCTATATCCGGATTAAGAGTAGGTACATGGAAAAAAGATGAGCATGAAATACCCATTCTTTTGCATTTCAAGAAGGATTCTTTTTCAGATATTAATGATCTACTGGAATTTTCGATTAAGAATAGAGAGGGAAAAGATATTAAACTGAATGAGGTTCTTTATGTAACAGAAAATTCTTCTCCCAATATAATTCTCCGAGAAAATCAAAAAAACTATGCAAAGGTTGAATTTAATCTGAAAAAGGAAAAAAAAAGAAACTTTTCTCCTTTTGCTATTAGAGGTGAAAAAAGAAAAATAAAAAGCTTTATCTCATCATCAGGTATTGATTTTAAATATACCGACCAGTTTACCCTCCTTCGTGAAAATTACCTTGAGCTTTTGCTTGCTCTTTTCCTTGCTGTATTGCTGGAATATGTAATTCTTGCGTCAGGGTTTAAATCGTTTACAAAACCTGTTCTGGTTTTGCTGATGATTCCCCTGTCTATTCCCGGGATATTCTTAATCCTCTCCCTCCTCAATTCTTCATTGAATATCAGTACATTCATGAGCCTCATTGTGCTCATCGGATTGATGGTGAATAATGCAATTATGCTGTTTCTTGAATACAGGGATGGAAAAGTAAAAAACGAAAAGGATATAGCATCTGCATCAGTGAGAAGATTAAAGCCGATACTGATTACCACAATTTCAACTATTCTGGCACTGCTCCCAACACTATTTACCATGAATAAGATCCAGGTCACCCTCGCTGCAACCCTCATCTCAGGGCTTCTCTATTCGACACTCATTACCCTTTTGTATTTGCCGCTGTTCTATTCTTTCTTTTATATAAAGAGGAGTAGGGATGAGAAAAACCCTGTATAGTAAAATACTTGATTATGATATCTCCATCCTGCTGATTTTTTTATTTATTTTCTGCGTGGGTATTTTTTCGTTTTTCACTTTGAAGGTTTCCTTTTTGCCCAGGCACAGTGAGCCGGTTTTAACGATCATCACGGATTACCATGGTATGGAACCGGAGATCATTGAAGAGATTATTACCCGTCCGATTGAAGGTCTTCTGAAAGAAATCAAAGGGATAAAAACCTTTTATTCATATTCCCCTAAAGGAAGATCAAAGATTATTGTGTATCTTCATCTAGATGAGGATGTGGATGAAAAGGCAGTATTAATCAATGATGCAATACACCATATATCGGATAAGTTTCCTGCCGAGGTACGTCAACCGGGGGTGTATAAGTATAATACGGATGACAGGCCTTTAATGATTTTTTCACTTTATTCATCCAGGTACTCTGATGATGAACTGTACAGGATTACGGAACAGCGCATAAAACCGGAGCTCCTCTCTATGCAGGGGATAGCAAATGTTGAGATAGCGGGATCATTCAGGAAGGAGTATTTTATTGAGCAGAAATATGAAAACTTAATCCGGTTAAATGGAAACTATGAATCCATTTTTGAAGATATTGTTCACAATAATACTTCGGTTCCACCTGGAAACCTGAAGCTCTTTGGTAGTCTTATTCCCGTGACCTTTCCGAATAAATATAAAGATCTTATGAGTCTCCCTCAGTGGTCTTTTAATGTCAATGAAAACATCGTTTTCGGATATGAGCTTTTTTCCGTAAAAAGAAAGAATAGGGAAGACGACCGGGTTTCATTAATCAATAACAGGAATGCCTTGACTTTATACGTATTCAAACGGGATTTCTCGAATATTCTTGAGATTGATAGAGGTGTTCAGAGGATAATGAATAAATGGAAAGGTTTGGTTGAGTATAAAAACATCTACAATCAGGCAGAAAGGTTTAAAAACCTGCTCAGGCAGCTTGAAATTGGGGTCTGTTTTTCAGTATTATGTGTTTTCTGCATTATCCTGCTTTTTTATCGAAAGCTTTCTCTTGTCTTTCTCATCATTATTACGGTTCCTGTTAGTTTCGCAGGGACAGCAGTGGTACTGAAGCTTTTTTCAAGAAGCCTTAATATAATGACTCTTTCCGGGCTAATAGTAGGGATAGGCACCTGCGTTGACAACACGATTATTATGATTGAAACCACAAGGCTTAATATAAAAGGCAGCACGGCGGAAGCTGCTGTCAGTTCGTCGATGGAGAAGGTAAATAGACCGATCCTTTCTTCAACACTTACAACAATTATTGTATTTCTTCCGCTGTTTTATATAAATCGAAGCAGGGTTTCTTTGTATGTGGATTTTGCACTTGCAGTGTCATCGATGTTGGTTATATCCTATTTTGTATCACTTTTCTTTGTCCCGGCCTTTATCAGGCGGTTTTATGGGGCCGGGAATGTAGTGGAAGCAATTGCATGGAGGGGGAAAAGACGATTCATTAAAAAAGATAAGAAGAAATATTTCAGAAAATCCCTTTTTTCTTTTCCTCTCTATATCGTAAATAAGGTTTTCCGATACCCTGTACTCAGTGCATGCATATTTTTCATCACTGCCGGTGGATTCTGTTATTTATTCATAACGCTTGAGTATGAAGAGGTATCTCCATTAAAAGAAAACACGTTTGAGCTTTATTACGAGTTTGATCCCAGGTATAATACAGCGTATAAAAAAGAGGTAATAAAAGAGATCGGTGATGAAATTTTAGCTTTGAACTTACCCGTTACTCTTGTTTCAAAACTCGAGGACACCAGGGCAACATTCTTCTTGAAGTTTTCTGCCCGTGATAAAAGTTTCAAACCCAGAGTGCAAAAGGTAAAGGAGTATTTCTCAAAAGTAGAAAGGGAAGATGGATTTTTCTATTTTCAAAAGGGAAAGGAGGCCGGTGTTAAATCGGTGATTCTCTATTTCTTTGGAGATAATCTGGATAAGCTTGATAGTTTTGTTGATAATGTATCGGCACATATTGCCGGGTTCTACGGGACAAGGCAGGTACTAAAAGGGTACAGGGAGGGAAAACCGGAGATTATCGTGAACGTTGACCCTGAGCGTCTGCGCTATTATAACCTCAATGCATCGGATGTTATCCGGTTTTTGCGTTACATATTTTATTACCCTGTTATTATGAAATATTTTGATGGAGAGAATATAATTGATGTGAGGGGCAGGATCAAAACCGGCCAACTGCAAAAAGGGAATATCCATTTAATCCGTGTTCCTGTTGAGAGCGGGCAGTATGTTTCGATAAGCGATTTTGCAACAGTCGGATTCTCGGATAACCCGGGAACAATTTCCCGTAAAAATGGGAAAAGGTATATTTCTCTGGATATTAGATATGAGGAGGTGAAGGAAGATGTATTTCTGGATAAACTTGAAACCTTCCTTAAGGGCACAGGGTTTGAAGGTGATTTTTATTATGAATTCGATGAAAAACTGATTGAAAAGAAGAACACCAGAGCAGTGTTCATTTTTACCATCTGTTTATCGGTCTTTTTAGTATATGTTGTGCTTGGTATAGTATTAAAATCCTTCAAG
>JAUVYC010000084.1 GCA_030603285.1 Spirochaetota bacterium | reverse complement strand
GGGGGGGAAAGAGGCAACTCTTGTTGAATTCCGTCTGTTTTCTCACTAGGACGATTATAATTCTTCCTACCAATTAAAGGACTGATAAACCTGGCGAAGGAAGGAATAAGAAGAGCTGAGGACACAGTACATACGGTAGGTAATGAGGTAACAGAACGGTATGAAAAGCTAAAAAGGGTTGGGGAAACATAGTGGAGCAGGTGGAGAGGAAGTTAGCGGGGGAAAAAGTAGCGGATAAAATTGTAAGCTACTATGAAGAGCTCACGAGGGCGTTACCCAAAGGAAAAATAAGTAAACCTTGTGAGTTTGGAGTGAAGCTGAGGATAGACATGAGTGGGAATGGGTATATAACGCGATATGAACTGTACAAGGGTAATTATGCTGATGTGAATATGCTGGAGGATGCGGTAGATCACCATGCAGAAATATTCAAAGAGGAGTTCAAAGACGGAGTGATGGACAGGATTTTTTATGATAAAGAATTGATTGAGAGATTGGAGGAGGAGCATAAGATCAAGTTAGCGATACCGCACAGGAAAGATCGGAATCATAAAATGAGCAAATACAGGGAGAATCTGTACAGGAAGAGGTCAGCGATAGAGGCAAAGATAAGTGAGGGCAAGAGGATGTGTGGATTGGATAAATCACTGTATTAGTACCTTAATAACAATTTCCTTGTTTTTTTGGCAAGGAAATTCTACAAATCAAGAATGTGGCTTGTCCACATTAGGGATATAAAAGTGATGAGATGTGGGCAGCCTTTTCAATAATGGCGATGAATATAAGGCAATTGCTCAGGAGTCTGTATCGAAAACCAGGGTTGATAAGAATATTTGCATAACGGTGGGGATAGACGGGAATAAAAAGAAACATGTAAAAAAAGAATAAATCCAGTTAAAAAACTTAATGAATGAACAAGGTAAAAAAACTCGAAAAAGTGAATTATTCACCAAGAACTAATTAAGAAAGTGCCTGATCTACAGCTTATAAATTTAAATAAATTACAAGCATATAAAAAAAAGGATTAGTATGGATAAATCAATTAAATGGCTGGATAGTTGTTTATCCATCAGACAGAGCCACCTCTTTATTGAGGAGTGTGACACTGTTGAGCTCGTGGAGAAATTCGGATCCCCAATATATGTTATTTCGGAAAATCAACTCCGGCGTAATATCCGGCATTTTAAAAAGGCTTTTGAGGAGCGATGGCCGGAAGGCAAGGTAGACATTATGCCGGCAATTAAAGCTAACTGGGTCCTGGCTTTACGCCATATACTTACTCAGGAAGGGGCCGGATGTGATATTTATTCTCCCGGTGAGCTTTATGCTGTTCTCCATACGGATATAAATCCCAAGAAAGTATCTGTAAATGGAGGCGGCAAGAGTCAGGAGCATATAAGTAATTGCATTAAAGCAGGGGTTAGGATTACAGTCGATGACATAGATGAACTGGATATCATTGAAAAGGAAGCCGACAGGCTCAGAAAGAAGGCAAAGATACGGTTTCGGTTGAAAC
Source organism: Spirochaetota bacterium (assembly GCA_030603285.1). Taxonomy (GTDB): domain Bacteria; phylum Spirochaetota; class B62-G9; order B62-G9; family DRHN01; genus JAUVYC01. The sequence goes on along the minus strand of JAUVYC010000084.1, from coordinate 8,483 downwards.
CTGACATGCCGAATCTCTGGAAACCCTCAAATTTTGTTGTTGACTGGTTCCAATAGACCTTGGCATGCAGGTGTATAAAAACGGTATTCCTACCGAGCATGTGGTCGATATGGGCCGCAGAGCACTGAATATGAAAAACATTGAGGTAACCGGTTTCCATATACATCTGGGCCGTCACCACTGGGCTCCCTGGTTCTGGAAGGGCCAGATGAAAAAGTATGCCAGGCTCATTGCAAAGCTCAAGGAGGAGTGGGGAGGATATGAGCCAGGGGAGATCGATATTGGAGGCGGTATTCCCACCCCCCGTGATCCCTTTGCGAGAATTGTGAGCAGGTTAGATTTTCCTCTCCTGGCGGTTTTCTGGGTCATGACTCTGCTGTTGAAGATCCTTGGAAATAAGACACGGTATAAAATTATATCTAAAGCGCTCGATTTGTTCATACACAAAAGCCCGAATAAAAGCCTTACCCCGGAGATCGAGGAATATGCCGAGGCAATCACGGATACTTTACTGAAAAATTTGAAATGGGGCGGGATTGATCCTGAGGGAATTACTCTGCAGATTGAACCGGGAAGAAGTATGTATGGAGATACCGGGATTCATCTATCAAGAATACTCAAAATAAAAAATCAGACACGGCCGATAAAGTGGAACTGGGTACTGCTCGATACGACGTACTTTTTCATGGCAGGAGGGGCACTGGAGTATAACCTTCACGACTTCATCATGGCGAACAAAGCGGACAGCAGACCAGTAAAAACCGTAGATATTGTTGGAAGATCCTGTTTTGCAGACCGCATGATGCCGGAAGTTAATTTTCCTGAAGCTGAATCCGGTGACATTTTAGCCATATTGGATACTGGAGCATACCAGGAGGTATCTGCCAGTAATTTCAAAGCATTACCCAGACCGGCCACTGTTCTCGTCAACGGTGATAGCGCCGAAATAATAAAGCGGGCTGAAACTGTTGGGGATGTATTTAGAAGAGACAAGGTTCCTGAAAGATTGTTGAAGAAAAAAGTGGAGGAAGTAAAAGTGGGGAAGGTTGGTTGAGGGGGATCCATCACGCAAATTTTTCTTCAATTGAACTGTTATACTGTAAACTGCTATATTGTGTTTCGGACAGGTGATTCCCTGAGCAGGATGGAAAGCAACAGGTTTACCGCAGTAAGCCCGATCAGCACGAGCAGGGAGTTTGACATAGAGCCCGATGCTGTTTTAATGGCATCCATTCCGAAGATTATGATGATGCCTGAGATTTGTCCCATTACTAGAAGCAGGCTGTTGGATGTACCCTCCGGTGCCGGATGAGTTATTTCAGCCCCGTACTGGAATCCTATGGGGCCCGCGCTCAAGAGAAAGAAACCGAAGAAAAATCCTGAAAATAATAAAAGCCAGTATCTGGTGGCAAAAGTTATACCCAGTAGACCCGGGATTAGACCGATCAAGGCAAATATTATAAATGGTTTTCTTCTGTGGAGTTTGTCCGAGATCATGGACATGATAAATGCACCAATGATCCCGCCTATAAGCATCAGGCCGCCCAGCACACCGGCCTGGGATATGGAAAAGCCCCTCGGCCGCACGATGGCTTCTATCCAGGTGGATATTCCATTGAATATCCCGAGCCCAATGAAAAATATAATCAGCAGCAAAATAAAGTCTTTCTGCCTGAGCATGCTCTTGAGGCCGTCGAACATGAGCACACGCTCCTCCTGTCCGGGAGGACACGGTGGTGTGGGTGGGTGCTCTCTGGCAATTGCAATGAAAGCAATCGCAGAGACGGTTGCAATGATCCCGTAGGTCCAGAGCATTCCTTTTATATCATAACTGATTGTAAGAACAGGGGTTGCAGCCATTCCTGTTAAAATGCCTATATAAAGAGCCAGTGTGCCCAGCCCAACGGCTGTGGCACGCTCTTCAATAGGAAACCATCTTGCGGCCAGTTTGGTGATAGATCCGAGCACAAGCGGTTGTCCTACGGCTATGCCGATCTGTGAGGCCAGAACCAGAGTAAAGTTCGATGCAAATATTCCGCGTGTGAGAGCGCATATGGCTGTGATAGCAGCGCCAATGCCAACTGCTGTGCGAAAGCCCCAGGTGTCTATTATCCAGGCCGACGGTATCACAATTGCGACATATATGGCCATAAAACTCAAAGAAAAAAGACCTATCAGGAGGTCCGAGGTGCCGTAAAATTGTGCGGCCCTACTTGTGATTGGGGCAAAGGTTATCCACAGGACCTGAGTCATGGCTGCAATGAACATGAATGCCGCGAGCACAGCCCATCTGTAGCCGTACACCTTGATAGTATCTTCGTCCATTACAGAAATCCTCTGTATGATCTTATCTGTTTATTTTACTAACTATACATTGAAATTGGATCATGTCAACAGAATACTCCACGAATTTACTATAAACTTCAAGGGAATACCTTCTTGCTTCAAAAAGCAGTTACAACAATGTTCAATAGAGATTGTCAGTACCTTAAAGCAACGTCTTTTCTATCAAAAGTTTTCGGGGAAAAATGGGGGGGATGAGGGGAAAAGAATTCTCTAAAGGACCCGCATCCGTGAGATCGCTGAAAAACTTGAAGTTAGCCCCAATGTTATTTATTATTTGATAAAATAAGGATGTCTGAAAGTACGGAGAGTCAAGGACGGACTACCTTATTGGATTACACTTAATAGAGAGGATGAAGAGAAGCTGCGTCAGAGAGTACTCAACTCATACAAGCTTCAGAATAAGAAGAATGAACATTCCTAAAGCCTGTTAATGGAGGTGTAGTATGGAATCACCATTGGTATTCCAAACTCACCATTAACAATATAAACCCACAATGCTTTTACCATGTTCCGGGCATCTTGTTTATCTGTGCTATTCCAGGAATCTTTTATGATCAGAAACTTGTAGCGGGTGTGTGCACCCGCCGGGATCAATCACATAGCATAAAGCCCCTGATGATCGATGATCCTGATGATCATAGATCATATTGATCCTTGACAAAACTAAAACACTCTATCAATTGGGTCTTTGGGTCGAACCGGTGGTTTCAAAATCGAGAAAGTAAATCTAGCCCCTTAAGAATTTGGCAGCTCTCACCTGTTAACACCTAACAACCCTGACGAAATTCTCCAGATTGAAGCTGAGCCGGATCGAATAAATATCCACCAAAAGGAGGAATTACAAGCATGATAACAAGAAGCTGGTATAGAATTATGTTTTTTACGTGTTGTATTTTCCTTGTCTTTCCCTTCCAGGCTCTGTCGGAAGGGGTGGAGCGCTTGACGTCGCTGAAGGTCGAGGGAGCATACTATTTCGATGACAACAAGGGTTACAGAGTAAGCGACGGAGGCTTCGCCCCAATAAGCTATACCCCTGTGGAGCCTACAGGATTCACTCCCTCCGGAAACGACGAGGGTAGAGACCTCGGCTCGGGTTGGGGCTCAGCGGAAGCTCAGGTCTTACTGAACCATAAAATCAAAGTACCCTTCCTCACCGGCTCAGGTTCCCTAACTTCTGGAAACAACGTGGTCTTTTCAATCACAGGCGCCCTTACTCCGGTATCCACCCGGCTCGAGCTGGACACTACCCTCACGCCGATCGCTTTTCTGAACGTGTACGCCGGAACCATGTTCGGTACCGGCTGGGACATCGGGCTGTTCAACGGCATGGGGCTGAACGCCGACGGTTCCGGGGTGCCTGAGTCAGCGTCCTTACGGGGGTTGGTAGTGAAGTCGTGGATCGGGGGGACCTTTCAGTTCGATCTCGGAGCGGTGGTGCCGGGTGAGTGGACCCATTTGGTGACCTTCGTAAGCCCAAAGCTGCAGTACGCCTGGTTCTCCCGTGCTGAGAAGGGAGAAGCTTGGATGTCGAAGCCGACATCGGGGAGAACTTCAACGGCTTCAAGCTGCTCTGCACCTACTTTTTAGGCTACCAGATGCCCTTAATTCTAGACACGGTGGGAGTGCTCCTGGAAACCAAGCAGAACCCTGGTTATGTTAAGGACCTCTCTACTATGAGCTCAGGTGGTTGGGGTTCTGACTTCGTGTGGATCACCATCGGTCCGGTGTTTAACTTCGCCCTTTCTGAAAAGAGCTCTCTGACTGCTCTCATCCAGTTCCGCCGCGAGCGGCTTTACGACGAACCTGACATATTCGCCAACTATTATGAAAACAGAGTCTATATAGGGACATACTGGGATCTGCGCAGGGTTGCCTTTTCGTACAGTCTGAGTCTCTGATCAATCCAGGTAAATACCTTAACAAGAAATTCTGTTGCCATTGTTAACAATTATACATAATCTATCAGCGTAAGGAGTACTGCCTACGGAGTAATATGGTAAAAAGATTTGAACCTGCAGGAATCGCAGGCGCTTAGATAGAATATAAAAAGTTCCCAAAACAGAATAGTTTGCTGGAAGATGGCAGACAGGAGCTTACATCAATAGGAGAGTTTGTAGGAAAGATAATGGCCGCAAAGAATAGTCAAAGGTCAGAGGATTTTATGGTCTTTGCCAGGGTGGAAGCGCTCAGAGCAGGGTTGGGCCAGGAGGAAGCCATTATATTTTCCTTTCAAGACCCCTTATTTTTTAAGGTCTCTCAAGATGCTATTATGATTACGATGCTAATGCATTTCCGATTTCAATTTAACCGTGACCTATGCTATTTCTAATTCTTAAAACCAGTTTATTATTAAAGCTTTATATAAAAACAAGTTCTCAATTGCAAAGATGGGTTTATTCAAATAGAAAAGTAAGTCTATTGCAATTTTTTTTCAACATTGAAAAACCGCACTTTATCGATTTTTTCCACCCTTGAAAATAGCACTTTGTCGAATCTGCATTGCTCCCAACACCTCTTGAGCGACATTCTACTAGTTTTCTATATCATGTACTGCTCCCGAATTAATTTTTTAGACTATTTATGGAATAATTTCTTCATTTCAATGGTTTATATAAGTCAAAGGGGGTCCACCGGGGTGTGTACACCCACCGGGTTCAAGGAAAATCTTTTGCCTGTATATATTCCAAGAGAGCAAAATGTTATACAAACCATACTAAAAGACCACGGTGAGTGTACTCACTTTTCAGATTTTGAGGAACAGTACGATGAACTCTACGCAAAGTAGTACGGCAAGTATAGAATAATACGGATAAAAGAAGCAGTAGAGAATTTCATTGAGTGTGGAGATTACTCAAAAGGGATAGCAAGAATCAAATGCACCAACCATAACTATGATCATGAATATTTTCGCCCCTTCGTCGCTTCGCTCAAAGTGGCCTGCAAAACATGGTACCTCTGTCCGAGCTGTCACCAGAAAAGAATCCTCCTCTTCTCTGAGCATATGGCGAACGATGTTCTCCTCAAATTACCTCACAGGCAATGCGTCTGGTGTATCCTGACCCCTCCCCATTTCTCACAAAAGAACTTGAATATAGAGCACGGGAGGGGCAAGCACTTCGTATCTACTTCAGAAATGACAGATCCCTGTTTGCTGATATTTCAAAAATAATCTTCTCGATTATCAGTAAAAGACCACCTCCAAAGCTGGTGGCTTCCTTTTGGCGGTGGATAATTCCATCCTTATCCCGGCAAAAGACCAGAAAGCAGATCAAAAACCAGAACCGACTTTCACAGTACATAGCCAGACATACTGTATCTCTTAACAAGATAATCTACATACCTGAAAAAGCAAAAGTATTGTACAAGACAAAACATAACGATTACTTCGGCGAGAATATCCAGCTTTTCACTGTAACCGATTTTATTGCACGAATTTACCGTACGATAAAATCGTCGAGCTCACAATACACATTCCGCCTAAACATAAACATCCTGGCAATCCTTCGAAACGACCAGAGGTCGTCTTGCTTATTATTATGGCCTCTATTCAAGCAGAAGTAGAGGTAAGGACTGCTGCAAGCAGCAGGTGCCAGAAAAGATGGCAGCCTCGATAAGTTCGGCTGGGGAGCCAGATCAGAAGAAGAACCAAAGAAAGTGGCCGAAGAAAGTCCTGTTGAAACTTTATCTCAAAAGAAACGAGGAAGAGAAGGGAAGCACGTTCTGGTTTAACATGGTATTTACAAAACAAACAGGTGAGCAGGCAATTCCGGAAAAAAAAGAGATTGACTTAAGTAAATTAAGGATGCTGGTGGTGGATTACAATAGAACCAATGTCTGAGATGAGCGGTTTTGATCTGGCCGAAGAAATCAGGGCAATGGAGGCATTGAAAGGAGTGCCCATCATAGCCATAAACTCTGCTGGAATGAGAGGAGACGGCAAGAGATGCCCAGACATAGGGATTGAGGGATATTTGACCAAACCGATCAAACGGGATGACCTGTACGGGGCGATTGTATCGGTGTTGGATCTTTCCATGGTTGAAGAGAGGGAGGCTGTGCCGACACTGGTTACCAGACATACTATAGCCGAGAAGCACAGAAAAGAGATCCGGATCCTTTTGGCCGAAAACTATCCTACGAATCAGCAGGTAGCCATGAGGCATCTGCGTAGAGGAGGATGCCAGGTCGACCTGGCGGAGAACGGGCAGGATGCGGTGGAGGCATATAAACACGAACACTATGAACTCATCCTGATGGACATACAGATGCCTGTGATGGATGGTTACAGGGCGACAAAAGCCATAAGGGATATGTAGAGTCGAAACCAGAGATCGACCGGATTCCGATCATTGCCATGACGGCACATGCCATGAAAGGGGCTAAAGAAAAGTGTCTTGAAGCAGGCATGGACGACTATATTTCCAGGCCCTTGAGGAGGGAAGATCTTATGTCCATGGTGGAGAAGTGGGTCGGGCTAAGATCTGGGTCAAGCCGTGAGACTGACGAGTACAAATCACAATCTAAAAGTGTAATCATAAAAGAAGATGCATATTGAGGATATAGTCCTCAGCATCAACCAGGCTGTTCCATTATTAAAGGCAGCAATTAAACCGAGTGAAGTACTTTTTTCCCATTTTATAGCTAATCATTCTATCCTAATCACACTGAGCACTCCATAATGGTCTGATAGATTTTGCCCCCCCTCCGCCCGGTCGAATATCACACTGCTCTCCGCAACATCATCCGCTGAAAGGCTCCCGGAAATAAAAATAAAGTCTATTCTCTTTTGGAGAAAATCACCCAATTTACCTGCAATTTCCTCCTGCACTGTATCCTCATTTAACCTGCTGTAATAGGTCTGGATATTCAAATTGTTAACAGGGTCCCAGGTATATCCGGGAAGTTTGGGATTCTTTACCCTGAAGGTATCTATAAAGCCCGCTTTAAAAACCTGTTTCATCTCTGCAGATCCAGCCTCTGCATTAAAATCTCCCAGTAAAATAACAGACGCATTATCGGGTACAATTTCTGATATCCATAGTAATACACCTCTTATCTCATCATTTCTCCACTGTGCGCCTTCAATCACAATATCCTTTGCCTTTTTTAAATCTTCCTCTGTAATCCGGCCATCATTGTGGAGATCGACCAATCTATCGGTAAAATCTTCATCGCCTGGTGGGCTGGAATGTGTATGTGTATTGAAAATATAGACATATTTTCCACTGACCTTGATAAACCCTCCCATAACCTGATTCGCTTCACTGAAGTGGAAGGTAAATAAATTGTTGATGATCCCGCCGCCGGAGAGCCTTTTTCTCCCAAGGAACTTGAGATTGTATTTCTTCTTAGCTAAAATCGCATCACCTTCCCTGAAGTTGACAGGAAGGCCGATGCAGCCGATCTTAATCCCCCCCATTCCCACTGAGTATATGAAATTCATTCCTAGATCCCTGGCTAGCCTTCTTGCATACCGAGGAAGCCTGTTCGCCTCATTGATGCCTATTATATCCGGATCAATCCGCTTGAGTTCGTCGACCAAAAGGCGGTACCTTCCTTTACGGACATCCTTCGGCTCGTACTCTCCCATTTTTAAGGTTCCCTCATAATCCAATCCCGACCATACATTTATGGTGACCACCTTGAGTTCATCCGCAAATGTTGAAATTGTGAAAGAAAGAAAAAAAGTAAAGAAAAAAGCCCAGGATTTCCTGGTCATGTTTTACCCCCCAGGAGAAAATATATTATCTAAACCCAGCTACAGTAAATAGCTTTGTATGTTTTGATACACATTGATGATTTTTTCTTTTGTTCTTATAGACTAACTTGACAGGTAAAAGTCTTTATGCCCTTGGATTTCATCAGCTGGAAAAATCAACTTGCTCTATCTCCGACAAGGAAAGCCGATCAGCCTGGGCTAAGTTAATTGCGGCCGAATGATCCTGACAACCGGAGGTTATTTTAACGAAGGTTGCCTGGCACCTGGTCAAAATCGGTCGATCGCACCCAGGTCTCAATTGTCTGTAATATGCCCGACCCTGTGTTCGTCCTTGATGAGAAAAACTGTATTATTAACTTCAGAACTCGGGTAATAAGGCAAAATTAGTATTTCCCCCGAACGCTAAAAATCATTCTCT
>JAUVYC010000058.1 GCA_030603285.1 Spirochaetota bacterium | reverse complement strand
AGATACAGTAACATTTTGTCTCGAATACTATTACAATGGTGAAGGATACTCCGATAAGGATTTGTACAAGTGGGTATTCGACGAATATGCCTACGAACCCTGCAATATCAGTAAGCATTATGGAATGCTTATGATCTTGCTCCCTCAACCAGGAGAGTGGAATGATACTGCATTTACACTCTTCAATTTTTAAAAAAACAGGGTTTTCGGTCAGGCACTAAATAGGTAGCAGAACACTTGCCTACTTGAAACTCTTCAACAGCTCTGTAAATTTTCCTAGTTTCAATTCTGCATATTTTATTTAACATCCCAGTCATTTAGATTAGTATTAACTTGAAAATTGTTTTATAAAATCTTTAGGTGATGTTGCAGGGACAGGGCTCTTTTTATAATGCACCACATTGCGTGTAATAATATATTTTGCATTACAGGCTTTGGCTGCTGCAATCTGTAACGCATCTTCAAAATCCGGAACATCTAAACTTCCTGCATATAATGCATCTTTTGTCTTTGTTGGAGATATCTGAATAAAATTAAGTAATTCTTTAATAAAATCTTTAGCAGGATGATTCTGTAAATCTGAGGAAACAATGTAATAGAAATTGGCAATAGAATGCCAGGCAATAAATGCGTGGAATGAACGTGTTTCAGCATAATCAATAACTTTCGAAGAATATTCTGAAAATGGCTCTCTTTCAAGAGCCACATCAATTAAAATATCGGTATCAATTAAAGCGATCATTTTAAATAACGATCCTTTAATTTTTCATACCGTGGTTCATTTTTATTAATCGGCTTAAATTGCCCTCTCCACTTCAATGAAAAGGTAGGTTCCTCTTTTACAGTTGTTTCGCGCAATAAATCTTCGACCAATTGAGAAACAGAAATTCCATGAGACTTTGCATAGTTTTTTGTCTTCGGGATCAGGTTTTCATCAATTGTTAAATTTAATCTTGTTTTCATATTAAGTCCTTGTTATTAAATACGTATCTTGTAACTATATTATACGCATAATAAAGAAGAATTTCAAGAGATTTTTTCATAGGTAATCACTGCTGTCCGGTTATTGGCATATCTATGCCGACTTTGCTCAGGTACTAATCCATATAGCCAGAGACTTATATATCAACGACGATTTCGGAGTAGAACTGGACAATACAGTTTATGCACTTTATTCTACAACCATAGACCTATGTCTTTCTCTATTCCTATCGGCCTATGGCCGCGGGCACGGTTTCGCAAACGAAAAGGAGCAATCAAACTCCATACACTCCTTGATTTAAGGGGAAATATCCCCTCTTTTATAGAAATTACAAACGGAAAAGTCCACGATGTCAACATTACACTAGTGGGAAAATATGGAGAACAGCTTATTGGTGCTACTTATATAAAAAATCATCTCTGAGAGGAATATCAAAATCTATGTTTTTCAACAAAAAAAATGGAAATATTGAAATATTTATTTTATACTATTAATAAAACTAGAGGGAAGACTCTTATTATTGGAGAAAGAGCAATTTTTAATAAAAGGAGGAAAATATGAAATTAGAAATCACTCATCAGGACAGATACTCCAGAGGAGAGTTATTACTGCGTACTTTCTTAGGAGGGATATATATTGCTATTCCCCACTACTTTCTTATATTTTTTGTCAGTATCTGGTCCGGAATACTCCTATTTGTGACCTTTTGGGTCATACTTTTTACTGGCAAGTATCCGGAAAGTATTTTTGAGTTTCAAATAAAATTGAAGAAATGGTATCTCAGGCTCAACGCTGTAATTTCGAATTTGATAGATGGATATCCGGCCTTCGGCCTTAAAGGAACGAACGAAAAGGTCCTGCTGGAGGTCGAAAGGCCTGAGCGTGTAAGTCGCGGGCTATTATTATTAAGGGCATTTTTTGGATGGGCCTATGTGGGTATACCCCATGGTTTCTGCATCTATTTTCTTGAAATATCGTCAGGTGTGATTGTTTTTCTGGCCTGGTGGGTTGTGCTATTTACAGGTGAATATCCTGAAAAATGGCATGCCTTTAATGTAGGTGTCATGCGCTGGAGTATGCGTGTTTCATTGTATCTTGGTTATTTTACCGATGATTACCCTCCATTTTCTTTAAAGGCATAGGTGTTCAAATGAGAAATAGTGAGATAAAAATTCCTCAACCGGATGAAATCTCAAGCCGGGAAAAAGAAGATGCCATGGGGGCATATTTAATGATGTTTGCCGCATGGGGTATCGGGTTTCCGCTTCCCATTTTTAACCTTATCGCAGCAGTTATTTACTTTTATATCAATAAAAAGAACTCCAGATTCGTTTCATTCCATTCATTGCAGTCACTACTCTCTCAAGTTCCTGTTACTCTTATAAATGTTGGGCTTATTGTATGGCTGATTCGGAACCTGTTTACTGATTTGACATTTTCCTCGGCATTCTTTATTTGCCTTGTTTTTATGGTCTTGAGTAACATTCTGTATATTCTTTTTTCGGTTATCGCTCTTGTCAGAGCCAGAAGAGGTCGATTCTTTTATATGCCATTTTTTGGAAGGGTCACTTTTGGCCGCTACTACGGACCAGGAGCGGTCTCCTTTTCCAGACCTGTTGAGGAAAACAGACCCCCGGAGGGCTTTTGAAAAAGAGCTTCTATATCTTAAAAGATCTGGCGATTCTCTTTACTGCCGTTTTATTAATGCTTTTTGTGGGGGTCGGTGTTACAAAACTCCTGAAAGATCGAACGAAAGATAAACCGCGTACTGCTCGCCCGGTAACAATCTTTCTTGAATCAACCCTGAAACCTTTAATTATCGAAAATATACACGACTATGAGCCTGTTCTAGAAATTCCGGAACTGGATCAATCCCTTGATACTATTATGGACCGGCTCCTTTCAAAAACTGATCCCCTGCCCTATGATATGGAGATACTGGTTCTGAACTTACCGGTAGTTAATGCCATTACTTTTCCCGGCGGGCTTATTGTTGTGTACTCAGGGCTCATCGGTAGACTTGAAAGCGCTGAGGAAATGGCTGCTGTTCTGGCACATGAGCTGGGGCATGTCGTATACCGGGATTCTATGAAAAATATTACACGGCAGGTAGGCTTTGCGGCACTTTTTTCTCTTTTTGGCGGGAGGGGAGGTCGGGTGCTGGTACAGCGGATAATACGGGAAGCTGCAAATATACATTTTTCAAGGTCAATTGAGTCACGCGCAGATGATTTTGCTCTCGACCTGCTTGCTGCAGCAGAAATTGACCCAAATAAACTGGGTATAGCATTAACAAATTTGAAACATAAAAAAGAATTCGAACAGGTAAAATTATTAAAATACATTGATAACCATCCTGAAATAAATTCCAGGATAAAAAAGGCTTATGAGAAATCAAGCCTGGCAGCGATAGATGAAAAGGCATTTGATATCAACTGGAATGAAGTTAAGAGCTTATTACCCTCCGTTTTTTCAGAGTAAGGAGGAAGGCCTTTTACCGGTGACAGCGCAGGCTGCATCATTTTCCTTTACCGGAGCCGTTACTTGAAGATGAGCTCCCACCGCCAGGTCCCGAAGATCCGCTGCGGGTCGATTCCCTTCCCGATTGGGATTCCCAGCCCCCACCTGCTTGTCTGGTAAAGGAGCCAGGAGGCATCATGTCATTTTCGATGTCATGAAGCAGACGAATATAAATGTCTTCTTCATTAAGCCCTTTCCTCGTCTCAGATGAAAAAATAAGGGGGAATGCACGTATATCGGATATTCTGTATCCTTTATCTATAGATATCTCAATAAGCCATATTATTTCTTTATACTCTAATTCAAAACGTTGCAACTCCATCATTGTCCGTAGGGATTGTAGAAAAAATGATGGAGATATTTTCTGTTTCTGCACAGCAGAGCTAATGGTATTTATATCGTTCTCACTGAAGCCGCTATCCATTGCGGTAAAAAGTGCTTTGGTCAGCAGTTCGACTTTGTTACTATGTCCTCTCCTGCGAGAGGAATGGTTTGTCGCTGTATGGTAACAAAATCCAAGTCTCATTCCAATCGAGGAAATCGATTCTCGAATGATCTTTCCCGGTATACCTTTTGCGATTCCTTCCAGGATACTATTCATTAAAACTTCTTCAGGAATACCTTTTCCGCGAAGATCCACAATTTCATTCAGGTAGTAGGAAACCTCTGCTATTTCACGGTTTGCCTTTGCAGACGATGAAATAAAGGTGTACAGATCTTCAAAAGGTATACCCCCATCAAGGGATTCGGTAACTGCGTTTCGGAGCTGTTCAATGTCTACATGGATTGTGTACTTTTCAAGCGCCATTTTAACTATAACGTCTTCATCATCATTGGATGCGCAGTATGAAAATAATGGCACCAATATAATGATCACGCTAATGAGTATGAAGATATGGATGGGTCTCATAGATTGTTATTCTCCTCTAAGTCATCGAGTAGAACTATGATGGAGCTCTGCTGACCAAAATTGTCCTTCACGATTATGGGTGCCAGTGGGTCTATTGTCCACTCCGCTTCATCTACCAGGAACACATATTTGTACAAACCTTCGCGGAGCGTAATCTCGGTCGACCAGAATGGTGTCCCACTGATTCTTTGCATATCGATCTCATCACTGTTCCAGTTATTGAAGTCACCAATGAGCTTCACTGATTGGGCACTTTCATTTTCATGGATGAATCTGACGACATACACCTTCTGACCTGTTTTCATGGCTATGAGACTTTTTGTTGAAAAAAATGTCAGCGGGACGGCAAGGAGCAGTGTCGCCAAAACTGCAATAACAATCTCCCTCCGTAATCTGAGAATGTGAAAGAAATTAGAAACAAACCCTGCGTGCTGCGCATCCTCTTCCTCTTTAATTCTACTGTAGAGCCTTTTCACCGTACCTTCAGGTGTTTTTATCCTTTTGAAAGAACCCAATTGCTTTTTCAGGAAGTCGTCGTGAAATTGCAACTTTTTCATTGATCTGTCCCCCATTCTTTTCTAAGGATTTTCCGGGCTCTATATAGAGACACCTTTATATCCGGCTCGCTCCTTCTCGTAATTTCTTTGATCTCTTTAATTGACAATCCCTCTATGTAATAGAGCACAACCGGAATTTTCAAACTGCTTTTAAGCACATTCAATTTTTTCTGTATGGATCTCTTTTCCTCATCGATGATCAACAAATCTTCAGGAGATTTGTTATCGACAGTATTCGAATTATTTTTTTTTAATTCGCCTGCGTTTAAAAGCCGCCACCTTTTCTTCCTGGCGTATTCCTTGAACACGTTGAGTGCGATCGAATATACCCAGGTAGATGGTTTTGATTTGCCAGCATACGATGATAATCCTTTGTACACCCTCATGTAGGTTTCCTGAAAGAGATCTTCACTCAGATGAAAGTCACCGGTGAGCCGGAAGAGCAGATTATAAACCATGTCTTTGTAGTTATTTACAAGGTCATCAAATATTCGAGGAATATGTTCCACACCATTACCGTTTCTATCAGAAACCCGAAAGGGGTTGATCGATAATCAGCCAACCCCTTATCTGTTTTGAAGTCTCACCCTATTATTTTCATTCTGAGCGCCACGGCTTGTTCTCATGAACCCAGTTAACAAAACCTTGAATATCTTCTGGATTTTTGAATCGATACCTCAGGGTAATCCTGTGAACATACTTGTTCATTGCTTCTATATCACCGTTCTCTTCATAATTTGTAAGCCTCCAGTTGAATCCAGAGATCCATTCATAGATCTCGCCGTCCAGTGAGATATAGTACGGATTATATTCTCCATCAAGTTTCCCCAGCTGTTGTTTATCCCGGTCTCGATCCCTGTATGGGTCCGGTTCTTGGTCATGATCTCGATCGCGGTCTCGATCCCTGTCCCGATCTTGGTCCCTATCTGGGACGCATTCTTCCCCACGATCGCGGTCTCGATCCCGGTTGTCCGCCTGGACACTTTTCGTATTAAAGGATATTGTAACAGATAAAACGAAAAGCACAATGATAAACCACAGCATCTTTTTCTTAAACATTATACACCTCCCATTTAAAATGTTGTTTCATAGTATTAGATGCAGAATTCATCAAAAAGGTTACACTTTAATAGTGGCTGGAGCAGCTTTCTCATTATGTCGAAGAAGTGTGGAACTGTATGACAAAGAGGGAGTGACACTCGCGCAGAAGTTCGACTGGTCAAAGATGCGGAACAAGGCTAAGAGTATATAGCCTTCTGGATAGATGGTAGCACTGATACATGAATATTTTCATCCCTTTGCCGCTAAAGCGGAGGCTGCTTGCAAAAGCTGGTATCTATGTCCTGGCTGCAGTCACATGTTGGTTCTCCACCGGATATAATACCATTAATAACGGCGGTTGCACATCCTACGCCTGCATTTACCTTAACTGCGTTGAATTCACAGTTACCGGTACAGGCGCCGCATTCAATGCAGAGATCCTTATTAAGGATAACAGCTTTCTTCGCTATTATTATAAAAACCCCTCTGGGACACACTTCAATACATCTCCTGCACCCGGTGCATTTGCCGGAATCCAGCTCCAGCATTACAACATCCGAAAGATACTTCAAGGCACCTATCCTTTCTAAGTTCCAATCAATTTACTTTAAATGTATATGATTAAGCGCTGTACTTCAATAAAATGTTTTGTGTAACTACGGAATTTCAAAAGAAACATCAAAATACCTCCCACTGTTTCAATTTGTAGAGTATCAACAGTACGAAAGACATTCCTGTAATGACGATATAAAATGGGAGTGCAAATTTAATCTCCTTCTTTACACCAGATATATTGGTAAACGGAGTAGCCCCTGTAAAATTCAAGGCAAGATAGGAGCTTACAGCAGGGAAAAAAAGAAAGGTTATGGAAGTGATGAATACACCTGACTGTTTCAGCAGTTCGGAACCGAAATAACCCACCGCCACTAATATGAGACCCGTAAAAAATCCTTTTACAGAGAATGCCCTGAATGGAATGACCGGAAGTAACAGCGGTGTGAAAAAAGCACCGGAGACCACAGATAGAATGCCAAAGAGTATAAACGGGTATCCTCCGCGTAAAGCATCCCTGAATATTATACCTTCAGGCTGAAGACCAAAAATTATTAGAATTACAACCGTGTATAGAAGAAATATTTTCCACATCCCAATAATTTCAATTGGAGTGAGAACCGCCCTGTCGATAAGATTAAAGTGAACCGTACGCATCCAGCTGTCAGCCCTGTATTTATTGCCCAGGAAAGCAGGGATATCTTTTGCATAAACCGGTCCATAATAAACCCTGAAACCGGTCTCTTTTTGTACGATGTGAGCCTTGATCCCGGGCGCACCGAGCTGGGGAACAACAAGACTGCGATGCCTAACTATTTCATTTAAACGTATTTTCCGTACACGATTAATAAGCTCATCTGTTCCGAATGTACCCTTCCCGGCCGCACACCAGACATTTATCCCTTTAGTATCCAGAACAAGAATAAAGGCATCAAGCCCTTTCAAATTGCCTCTTAAGATATCGAAACTTAGTTTATAATTGGCCGATACCAGAACAGGGGAGCTTGAATCGGGCCTACCAATAGCATACAGGCCTGGTTCAATACTGTATTTCATCCTGAATGAACTTATCCTGGATTTAATTCTTCTGATATGATCAGAAAATTCCCAGGTTGTAGATACTACTTTCACTCTGCCTGAAGGAGTCTCAACAGAGCCCTTTACCCACCCCGGAGTTTGCTCACAGTGTGTCTTTTTTCCCTGAACACAGCCCATATTAAAAATATTATCCTGCATATTTATAAAAAAATCATCAAATATTAAATCCGTTCTGAATCCATACAATGTACTCCTCTTTATTAACAAAAGTTATAATATTTAATTCTGAATATCACGGAATGTCGCAAAAAACCGGTTAACCTTTCAAACGCCGCCCCGCTTTAAAAGTTATCCTTCCTCTCACTTTTAGCAATATTCTCATTGATGAGTCGTCTTATTTCAGCTTTTTTCAATATCTCTTGTTCACGGATCTTGTTTAACAACCACACCTCGTATACATTGATCATTCTCTCCTCCTTATTTTATATCTTGATTTTGTTTGACCTAAAGCCATTTCCATGTCAATAATATTAAGAGAACAGATGTAAATATTATTAAGTATTACAATAACAATTGCATATTTTACGAACTGTACTGATACTTTTTAATGTAAACTGTATCCTGATTTTTTATTCACCTTTTATTTTCTTTTTTTGGAACTTTTATTAGGTTTTAAACGACTAAAGATCCAAACAAGGCAAAAGGACTTTAGAAAATGAAGAAAATGTGGCTTATTTGTTTACTTTTATGCATGATTGCGGCTGGGGCATTTGCCCAGAGAATAGACAATCCTCAGATACTCAGGGAGCTGGGACTTAAAGAAGAGGAGATCATCCGGATTATGAAAATCCAGGGAGAGACGGAAAAGGTGAAAAGAGAGGCTCAGATTGAGCTGAATCTCTATAAGGCCCAGCTTGAAAAGATTCTTTTTTCTCCTGATGTAGATCTGGAGGAAGTTGAAAAGATTCTAAGGGCTTCCATGGAATGGAAACTTAAATCTGAACTTGCAGAGATCGGAAGGCGGGTTGAAATAAGGAAGATAATGGGTGAAGAAAGGTGGGAAAAGATTCTCAGGGTATTGAAAATGCGCAGGCAGAAGCCAAAGTCTCCCCAGTCACCTTGAGGATCAC
Source organism: Spirochaetota bacterium (assembly GCA_030603285.1). Taxonomy (GTDB): domain Bacteria; phylum Spirochaetota; class B62-G9; order B62-G9; family DRHN01; genus JAUVYC01. Next base: position 2,883 of record JAUVYC010000058.1, on the reverse strand, counting down.
AGAAACAAAGGAAACAAAACTGGTTGATGACGAGATCCTTATACGGCAATTTGTTGGTACAGGCCTGCACCATAGTGCAGGTAACAGAAAAGCCTTTACTACCTTGATGGAAAGGCACATAAAAGGGATGAGAAGGCTTCTTTTCACCCTTTTAAACGGTAACATGGAAGATATGGAGGATGCAGAGCAGGAGATATTGATTTCACTTTTCAATACTCTTCCACATTTCAGGTTTAAGTCGTCTTTTAAGACCTACCTGTACCGGCTCTGCAGAAATAAGGCGATAGATCTGATAAGAAAAAAGAATAGAGAGAGAAAGATTCTCTTTTCCATATCGGGTCAGCCTTCATCCAATCTCTATGAACCGGAAGCTGAGGTTTTAAAGAAGGAGAGAGGGAACAGGATTTTTAAACTGCTTTTCAAGCTCAGGGAAGAAGAGAGGAGCCTGATCCTTCTTAAAGATGTTGAAGGTCTTTCCATCAAGGAGATCACAAAAATTCTTAGTATTCCTGAGGGGACTGTAAAATCCAGGCTCCATCGAAGCCGTGAGAAGCTGGCAGAACTGATGGCTGGGGAAGATATATGAAAAAGGATTGCCGGAATATAAAAGATATGATACAGGAATCCCTTGATCAGGGGGCAGCACTGCCTGTTCTTGTTGAAGAACATTTGAAAAACTGCCCGGCCTGCCGTTCCTTCAAAGAATCCTTAGAACAGTTTTCGATGAAATTAAAGGCTTCCCTGAATAAAGAGATTGAGACATTAGGACCTCCGAAGTTTTCATGCCTGCCTGAGAGGCTCTCAGAAAGAAGAGGACATAGGCAATTCCTGCCCTGGATCGCAGCATTGATATGTTTTGCGCTCATCTCAATGTTCGGCTACCGCGGATATATTTCTTACAGGACAAAGTCTTTTTTGCGAGAAGAAAACCGTTTATTTGTGGAAAGTCTATTCACCCAGTCTATCCTTGAACAGGAAGATTCCCTTGAAAACATTGCCCTGTCCACGACCTGGTTCCAGGGCAGTGATACAGTTTCAGAACTCACTGAGGATTTTTCTCTGGAACATGAAATTAACCTGTGAAAATTTTTTAATATTCTTTTTCAGTAATCCGGAAATGTACTATTTATTTACCGGTGATAGAAGATATTATTGCATAAAAACTTTATGTACTTGTATTAAGGGAAATAATATAATAAAATGTTAAGACTAAATAAATTGGAAGCCTGCCAGTGGAGAGAATAGGTATTACAGCTGCCGGTAACTTTAATATAGATCATGTTAAAGTCGTAGATTTGTGGCCTGATGAGGGAATGCTTTCGCTAATCCTTGAGGAGAAGAGGGCCAGCGGCGGATGTGCATATAATGTCCTGAAGGACCTGGCTCTCTTGAAAACGAGAATACCCCTTTACGCTATAGGCCTCGTGAGTAATGATGAAGACGGAAAATATATAATAGAAGACCTTAAAGAACACAACATAGATTCATCAATGATGCGGTTTATGGATGGGGTAACGACATCGTATACGGATGTGATTACAGTAAAAGATACCGGAAACAGGACATTTTTTCATAATAAAGGCACAAGTAAATATTTTAGTATAGATCACATTGATTTTTCAAAAATTAAAACAAAAATACTTCATGCCGGATACATCCTGTTACTGGATACGCTGGACGGACCAGACCCTGAATATGGGACGTTAATGGCACATCTTTTGAGAACTGCTAAAGATAATGGGCTGAAAACATCCGTTGATGTTATAAGTGAGAGCAGTTTCAGGTTTAACAAAATTGTACTTCCTGCGTTACAGTATACCGATTACCTTATAGTAAATGAGATTGAAGCCGGTAGAACAACGGGAAATGAGATCAGAGAACCATCCGGAAAATTGAATATAGAGAACCTTAAAAAGACACTTCAGATGCTTATTGAGAATGGGGAAAGCGAGCTGGTTTGTATTCACTTCCCTGAAGGTGCCTGTGCCGTTAAAAAAGGCTCTGAGCCGCATTTTGCCCCCTCCCATTCCTGTCCTGATGGATTTATTAAAAGCACAGTAGGCGCCGGGGATGCATTTTGTGCCGGTATGCTTTACGGTATTCACGAAGAATGGGCCCTGGACAGGATAATGGGGTTTGCAAATGCAATGGCTGCAATGTGTTTAAAAGGTATGACTACCTCGGATGGCGTGAGAAGTATGGAAGAAACAGTTAAGCTCATGAATGAATTGCCCTTAAGAAAGATTGTTGGTATTTTGTAACAGAATTTATGATTAAGAAAGTATACACAAAGCAACAGCTAAAAGATCAAAATACAGCGAAAACCACCTCTCCAATCTCTATTAAATAAGCCATAGAAGTTAACAGTCCAACACCTTTTCGCTTAAAAGTAGAATCAATATTTGAAGTTGAATAAATTAATAATGATATACACGGATTTAAAATCTATGAAAAAAAGATAAGGGAGATTAAGCATGGCTTCTGTGGAAGAGGTCTTGAAAAAATTAAAGGCCAGGGCCAGGCCTGATCAGCTGGAAGGAATGGCCCGATATGGGATGGTAGCTGAGCGAAGATTGGGAGTATCAGTCCCCGAGATGCGAAAGAATTAGTACCTTAATAACAATTTCCTTGTTTTTTTGGCACAAACTTTAGTTTGCAGGAAAATATCTTTAAAATCGAGAATGTGGCTTGTCCACATTAGTACCTTAATAACAATTTAAAATCGAGAATGCGGCTTGTCCGCATTACGGATGCTGAGGGTGTAATGGAAAAGTTCGGTTTTTTATTTCCCGGCCAGGGGTCTCAGAAACCGGGTATGGGAAAAGAATTTTATAACAGGTATGAAACAGCCAGAGATATATTTAACAGGGCTGAGAAAGTTTT